>WQUU01000001.1 GCA_009781925.1 Bacillota bacterium
GGCGGAGGCGAAGAGGCCGCCGGTGCCGTAAAAGACTCCGTCCCGGGCCTCCCGCAGCGCGAAAATCGGCGCTTCACCCTTTCTTGCGATGGCGTTGCCCAGCATTCCGGCCTCCAGCGACACCCCCGTGAGGGCGACGGTCTTGGCCCCCAGAGCAAAGAGCCCGTCGAAGAGAGCGCGGATATAGGCTTCCCCCTGGGGCGCGCATTGATACGGCAGGCCGGTTAAGAGCGCGGCCTCGGTGACGTTGGGGGTGATGAGATCGGCATAGGCGGTCAGGGCGCGAAAGGCCGCGCACATGCGCGCGTCGAGGTTGGCGTAGTACCGCCCGTTGTCCGCCATGACGGGGTCAACGAGGATCAGCGTGTTCTTGTCCGCCAGGGCGCCGATGACCTCCGCCAGCAGCATCGCTTGGCCGGGTGAGGCCAGATAGCCGGAGTAAATACCGTCAAAAACGAGGCCGCTCGCCCTCCAGTGCCGGGCGATGGGCAGCATAAATTCAGAGAGGTCGCGGACGACATAGTCCGCAAACTCCCCCGTGTGGGTGGAGAGCAGAGCAGTGGGGATGCAGGAACAGGTGACCCCCGCCGCCGAGATCACCGGCAGGGCCACGGTCAGCGAGCAGCGCCCCGCGCCGGAGAGGTCGTGGATGGCGGCGATGTGTTTTTGACGGTTCATCATGATATCCTCAAATCTCCCGCCGTGAGGCTGAACACCCAGTCGTCGTACAGCGCGCCGCCCCGTTCGTGGTGTTCCCGCAAAACGGCGTCGCGATGAAAACCCAGCGCCGTCAGCAGCGCGATCGATTTCTCGTTGAACGCGGCGGTCTGGGCGTAGAGCTTGTTCAGCGGCTTATCGTCCCCGACGGCGGCGTCAATGAGAATCCCCAGGGCCGCGCGCATGATTCCGCGGCCCTGATACGCCTCCAACAGCCGGTAGCCAAACTCCGCGCTGCGGTTGCGGGGGTTATAATCAAAAACGGTCACCTGCCCGGCGAGAATGCGATCCGCCCCCTCGCGCAGATACACGCCCAACATGGCGTTACCGGGTTTGGCCAGAAACGTGTCGTAGTCCATACGCCGTGTGCTTACGGGACGACAGGTCGTCAAAGCGAAGTCGCAATTTTGTGTCAGCTCCCGGAAGAGGGCCGCGTCCTCGGGGGGCATGGGTTTGAGTTCGATTTTCATTCTATACCTCTAAAAACCCCGGCTGTCATCCTGAGCGCAGCGAAGAATCTTAAGACCCTTCGCTGCGCTCAGGGTGACAGTTTTTTATATTTCTCGGAGCAGCTCGGTCAACCAGTTCCAGACGCGCTCCATGGAGACGATGTCCAGCCGCTCTCTCGGCGTGTGCACCTCAAAGAGGTTCGGCCCGGCGGAGAGAAGATCCATGTCCGGATACAGGGACTGGAAATAACCGCACTCCAATCCCGCGTGCAGAACCATAAGCTCCGGCTCCGCGCCGTAGAGCTTGCGATAGACTTCCGAGGCCTTCTCCTGGAGGGGGGAGTACGGCACGCAATCCCAGGCGGGGTAATCGCCCTCAAACCTCATGCCGGCTTCAGCGAGCCCCGCCAACAGGGAGAGTTGATTGCGCATAAACTCCTTTTGCGAAACCTTGGAACTGCGCAGGGCGCAGCCAATCTCGATGAACGCCGGGGAGGTGAATTCCGGGGAAGCGGTTAAAATCCCGATGTTATTCGAAGTTTCCACAAAGCCGTCCAGTTTCCGGCTCATGCCCTGCACGCCGTCGGGGATGTTCATCAGCAGGAAGAGGAGCCTGTGGAAGCATTTTTCCGTCAGCACATCCGCTGTGCCCGCGCAGGGGCTGACCGTTACGGTTACGTCATCGTCCGCGCCGGACAGTTCCTCCCGAAACACGGCCTGACACCTGTCGGCCAATTTCCGCAGCGCCTCTGGGTCGCGGATCAGCACGATCGCCTCGGCGTGGGAAGGGATGGCGTTGACCTTGCCCCCGCCTTGTATTTCGGCGGCGCGGGCGCCCAGCGTCTCCCACGCGGTAAAAAGGAAACGGCTCAAAAGCCGGATCGCGTTGCCCCGGCCCTCATTGGCGTCGAGGCCGCTGTGCCCGCCTTTGAGACCGCCGACTCCGACTTTGCAGGCGGCGAGCTCTTCCGGCGCTTTCTCAAACTCCGGCGCCAGGCGGATGATTGCCGTCACGCCCCCGGCGCAGCCGAGGATGAAGGCGCCCTCCTTCTCGCTGTCCAGGTTCAACATCCGGCGGCCCGTGAGCCAGGCCGGATCCAGGGCCGCCGCTCCCAGCATGCCGATCTCCTCCCCGGCGGTGAACAGGGCCTCCAGCGGCGGATGGGAGAGGCCGTCCGATTCCAGCAGCGCCAGGACATAGGCGCAGCCCGCGCCGTTGTCCGCGCCCAGAGAGGTGCCGTCGGAGCGCAGGAAACCGTCCGCCTCAACAATCGGCAGCGGCTCGCCGTAGCGGTGGGCGCTGGCCTCGTCTTTGAAGTACACCATATCCGTGTGGCTTTGGAGGATCAGCGCCGGCTCGCTCTCCCGTCCCGCGCTGCCTTTCTTGCGGATGAGGACATTGTTCGCTCCGTCGCGCAGGGCCTCGAGGCCGTTTTTCGCGGCAAAACCCAGCAAATATGCGGCGACAGCGCCCTCATCCCCGGAGTCCCGGGGCACGGCGGTCAATTCTTTAAAAATTTCTAAGGGGCGAAAAGCGGACATGACGAAACCCTCCGATTCTGTTGTAGGGGCCGGCGTCCTCGACGACCCGTTTTGCATCGCCCCCTACAGATTTACGCGCCGCCTACTCGGCGGCGCGTTGTTTTTTTATCTATTCCACCGAGATCATATAGTAGTACACCGGCTGGCCGCCGCACACGATGTTGACCTCCGCGCCGGGAAAGAGTCCGCGCAGATCCTCGGCGGTCTGGCCCGCCTGCTCCGGGCTAACATCCGCGCCGTAAAATACGGTAAGAAATTCGGGCCGGTATTGAAGAAGAGGGACACTGAGCGAATGCAAAAGCGCGTGGACATCGGTGTAACTTCCGGCCAGACCGCCGTCCAGGAGAGCCAGATACTCGTTGGCCTTGATGTCGTGTCCGTCAAACGCCGAATCCCGCGAGGCGTATGTAACGAGCACCGTATGCACCTTGTCCATGGCCTCGGTGAAGGCCGCCCTGAGCTCCTCCTCCTCGGCGTAGGGATCCATGCACAACATAGCGGCCACGCCCTGGGGCACGTTTTTCGTCGGGATGACGATGACCTTTTTGCTGCTGAGGGGGGCGCACTGCTGGGCCGCCATGAGAATGTTCTTGTTATTCGGAAAGACAAATACCGTCTCCGCCGGGGTGCCTTCAATCTCTCTTAAAATGTCCTCCGTGGAGGGGTTCATGGTCTGACCGCCCTTGACCACGCCGTCCGTGCCGAGTTCCCGGAACAGGGCCTCCATCCCGTCCCCGGCGCAGACCGCCACACAGCCGTATTTTTTCTCCGGCGGCGCGGCTTTGACTCCCTCCGCCCCCGCGTCCGGCTGCGCGTCAAACGTCTCCAAACCGTCCCGCGCCGTATCGGCGAGCGTGTCGTGCTGAAAGCGCATATTCTCGATCTTGCACACCTCCAGAACGCCGTAGTTCTGGGCCTCCGTGAGGACAAAACCGGGTTGGTTCGTGTGCACATGAACCTTGAAACTGTCATCATCCTCGCCGATGACGACGCTGTCTCCGATGCTCTCCAGATAGATGCGGAAGAGTTCCAGGGGCCGGCTGCCGCCGCGCCGGACGATAAAGACCGTATCAAAGGCGTAGGCGATCTCCGCGGAGGAAAAGCTGGAAAAATCCGCCTTCTCTCTGGGCCGCGCGGATTCTTCCGCGGCGGTCACAACCTCCGGCGTGACAGGGGCGGCGGCTCTGCCCTGGAGGGAGGCCAGCATCGCGTCGAGGATAATTACATAGCCCTGGCCCCCCGCGTCGATGACGCCGGCGCGTTTTAAGACGGGGTTCTGCTCAATGGTTTTCTCAAGAGCGTCCTTCGCGGATTCCAGGGCGCAGACCAGCATGAGCTCAAAGTCGCTGCCCGCCTCCGCAAACTCGCGGGCGGATTTTGCGGCCATGCGCGAGACGGTGAGGATGGTGCCCTCCGTGGGCTTCATCACGGCCCGATAGGCCGCGTCCACGCCGTCCGCCATCGCGGCGGCAAACTGCCGGGCGTCCGCCTTGACCTTTCCCTTGAGGCTCTTTGCCAGGCCGCGGAACAGCAGAGACAAGATGACCCCGGAGTTCCCCCGCGCGCCCCGCAGGAGAGCGGAGGCGGTGATATCCGCGGCCTCCGTCAGGCTGAGCTCATTTTTTTTGCGCAGCTCTGCGGCCGCGCTGCCCATGGTCAGGCTCATATTGGTACCCGTGTCGCCGTCCGGTACGGGGAAAACATTCAGTTCATTCACAACCTGTTTGCTGCGCTCCAAGGCGTCCGCCGCGCAGAGCACCATCGCGCGGAACACCGCGCCGTCTATTGTCTCTCTCAAATGGTAGCACCTCCATGTGTCGGTTTCAGACGTTCCGCACCCTAATTTATAGTCATGGACTCCACAAACACGTCCACTTGGCGCACGGGTACGCCTGTCGCGCTGCTGACCTTATAGCTGACCTCGTTCATAATACACTGGGCCAGCGCCGCGATGTTTACGCCGTAATCTACAACGATATGGAGCGCAATGCTGACCGTCCCGGATTCCTCGAAGCGAACCCGAATCCCTTTGGACATATATTCACGCTTGAGAAGCCGTACGATACCGTCCGTTTTGGAGCGACCGGCCATGCCCTTGACGCCGAAGCAGAGCGTCGCCGAGTATCCGGCAATCGTGGTAAACACGTCCGCGCTGATACTGATGACGCCGTTTTCGCCCTCAATTTTTACCATATGGTGCTCCTTCCCGCCGCTGCCGGCGGCTGATAGTTAAGCGGTTGCCAAAGCGATAGCAATAGCTCGATATATTATAATACAGATAGGGAAAAATCACAAGGGAAAGTTTTTGGGGAGGGCAATGGCATTTACTTTTTTGCGATTGAAAAATGTAGGGGCCGATGCCCACATCGGCCCGGGCATACTGAAGTAGGGGGCGATGTAGGCATCGCCCCCTACAAAACAGGGTTTGCCAAGCCCTTGACCTTAATTAAGCCGCTAATACAGCCGTATACATTCCTCTCCGGTCACGTCGCTGCCGGTCATAAACACCTCCGCCATGAGCAGGATCCCGAACTTCAGCGCGTAGGCGTAAGTGTCATATTGGGTGATCTCCTCGATTTCTTCCTGCGCGTCACAATATTTTCCGAACACTTCTCTTTCGGCGTCGCCCAGTATCCCCATGAGCTCGTCCAGATTTCTGGCTTTCAGCTTTTCAAGCTGATCGAGGGCGGCGCTCTGCTCGTAATCTCGCAAATCGGGCCGGATATCGCCGTTGTACAGCGCTTCTAAAACGTTTCGCATAATTTTTTTCCTTTCATTTTATTGTTGTTTTTCAACAAAGCCTTGAAAGAAAGCCCAGCGCATGATATACTATTTACGCTGCATTTGCTTTCGGGCATTTGTTGGTGGGGGAAGTGGCGAAGCTTTGTTGAGTGTGCGCCACTTCCTTTTACTTTTTGAGGTCGTCCTTCAGCTTTTTTACCCCTCTGCGCACTGTCTCCATTTTAGAGACATTTTCCTGTTCGCTGTAGCGATCAATGATTTCTTTGCACTCATCATCAAATTTGACAGTTATTTGATGCGATTTCGGATTATCTGTCGGGCGTCCCATTTTTTTCGTTCCCAAATCATCACCTCACTTTGGAACTGCTTAAGTATAACACTAAAGCAGTTCTAAAATCAAGTGTTATTTTCAAAATTTGCATATGCTATTGACAAAAAGACAAAACGTACGCTATAATGTACGTAAAGGAGCTGATGTCCATGCTGAATACGAATGTCACAAACTTCAGAAAAAATATCTTTGGAATGTTGGAACAGACCATCAAATACAATGAACCGGTCAATATCAGCACAAAGGACGGCAACGCCGTCGTACTGAGTGAGGAAGATTACAACGGCCTGATGGTGACGCTTCAAATCTGCTCGGTTCCGGGTATGAAAGAGAAAATCATCGACGGTTTAAATACCCCCATCTCCGACTGCCTTTCGGAAGATGAGGTGGAGTGGTGAGCTATACCGTCATCTATACCAAAAAGGCGTCGGTGGACATCCCCAAGCTGAAGGCCGCCAAATTGGACAAAAAGGCGAGAGCCCTCATTGATTTAATCCGCGAGACGCCGTTTCAAAATCCGCCGCCTTATGAAAAACTTGTGGGCGATTTACAGGGCGCGTATTCCCGCCGGATTAATATCAAGCACCGTCTGGTCTATGAGGTGATCGAGGAGAGCAAAACCCTTAAAATAATCAGCCTCTGGACGCACTATGCGCAATGAGCAAACCCGCCGGCGCGAAAATGTGTTGACGGGTTTTTGCTTTTCGAAAACTTCCGACGTTCCGACGAAAATTCTGCATTTTGCTTTTTTCCGCATTTACAGACACGAAAAAAAGTGGTAGAATAACTTGGATTGCGGATCAAACAATATATGGTAATCATAATTGTAACATATACGGAGGAGATGCTCTATGAGAAAGCTCAAAACGATGGACGGCAACAACGCCGCGGCGTATGTGTCCTACGCCTTTACGGAGGTGGCCGGGATCTATCCCATCACGCCGTCCTCCACGATGGCGGAGTATGTGGACAAGTGGGCCGCCAACGGCCAGGAGAATATCTTCGGGCAAAAAGTGAACGTGGTGGAGATGCAGTCCGAGGGCGGCGCGGCCGGCGTGGTGCACGGCAGCCTCACGGCCGGGGCGCTGACCACCACCTATACCGCCTCCCAGGGCCTCTTGCTCATGATCCCCAACATGTATAAGATCGCGGGCGAGCAGCTCCCCGGCGTCATCCACGTTTCGGCCCGAACCGTGGCCACTCACGCTCTGTCCATCTTCGGCGACCACAGCGACGTCATGGCCTGCCGCCAGACGGGTTTTGCCATGCTGGCCGCCACCAATCCTCAGGAGGTCATGGATCTGGGCGCGGTGGCGCATCTGGCCGCGATCAAATATTCCATGCCCTTTTTGCACTTTTTCGACGGATTCCGCACCTCCCACGAGATGCAGAAGATCGAGGTCTGGGACTATGACGAGCTGGCGGGCATGGTGGACTATGAGGCCCTGCGCGCTTTCCGCGACAAGGCAAACAACCCGAACCACCCCCACCTCAAGGGCAGCGCCCAGAACCCGGACATCTTCTTCCAGGTGCGCGAGGCCTCTAATGGGAAGTACCTGAGTCTCGCGGAAGAGGTCGAGGGCGTCATGCGGGACGTCAACGCCAAGATCGGCTCGGATTATCAGCTCTTTAACTACTACGGCGCGCCCGACGCGACCCATGTGCTGGTCGCCATGGGCTCCGTCTGCGACACGGCGGAGGAGGTCGTGGATTTCCTCAACGCCCAGGGCGAAAAAGTCGGACTCATCAAGGTGCGGCTGTACCGGCCTTTCAGCCAAAAGCACCTGCTCGCCGCCCTGCCCAAGACGGTACAGGTCATCGGCGTGCTCGACCGCACAAAGGAGCCCGGCGCGCCAGGTGAGCCGCTGTATCTGGACATCGTGACCGCCCTGGCGGGCACGGAGTTTTCCGGCGTCAAGATCATCGGCGGGCGCTACGGCCTCTCCTCCAAGGACACCACCCCCGGCGCGGTCATCTCGGCCTTCCGCAACATCGAGTCCGAGAACCCCATTTTAGGTTTCACCATCGGCATCGTGGACGATGTGACGTTCCTCTCCGTGCCGATGAAGGAGCATCCGGACACGACTCCGGCAAATATTATCTCCTGCAAGTTCTGGGGCTTGGGCTCGGACGGCACGGTGAGCGCCAATAAGAACGCCATCAAGATCATCGGCGACCACACGGACAAGACGGTGCAGGCCTACTTCCAATACGACTCCAAAAAATCCGGCGGTGTGACCATCTCCCATCTGCGCTTTGGGGACAGCCCCATCAAGTCCACTTATTTCGTGAGCAAAGCCGACTTTGTGGCCTGCCACAACCCCAGCTACCTGGACAAATACAAGATGGCCCA
>WQUU01000002.1 GCA_009781925.1 Bacillota bacterium
GGGGGTCGAGGTGGACACCCACAGGGCCGACCTCAAACAGTATACCGAACAGGTGCTTGGGCCCGTCAACGCCATGCGCGGGGATGAACTGCCCGTCTCCGCCTTTGTGGACGGGCAGACAGGCACATTGCCCTCCGGCACCTCCGCCTATGAGAAGCGGGCGATCGCCGTGGACGTGCCGAAGTGGATTCCCGAAAACTGCATCCAGTGCAACCAGTGCTCCTATGTCTGCCCCCACGGCGTCATCCGCCCCTTCGTCTTCGACGAAAACGAGGCCGCGGGCGCGCCGGAGGGCGCCCAGACTCTCAAGATGATCGGTAAGGGCTGCGAAAATTTCAAATTCGCCATCATCCCCAGCGTTTTGGACTGCACGGGCTGCGGCAACTGCGCCGACATCTGCCCCGGCAGAAAGGTAGGCGGTGAGACGCAGAAGGCGCTCGCGATGACCCCCATCGCGGAGATGCTCCCCGAGCAGCCGATCTTTGACTACGCTTCTCGGCATGTCTCCGAGAAGGAGACCCCCTTCGCCGTCGGCACCGTCAAGGGCAGCCAGTTCAGGCAGCCGCTGCTGGAGTTCTCCGGGGCCTGCGCGGGCTGCGGCGAGACGCCCTACGCCAAGCTGGTCACCCAGCTCTTCGGCGACCGGATGTTCATCGCCAACGCCACGGGCTGTTCCTCCATCTGGGGCGGCTCCGCGCCGAGCACGCCGTACACGGTGGACAAAAACGGCCGCGGCCCGGCCTGGATCAACAGCCTCTTCGAGGACAACGCCGAGGCCGCCATGGGCATGCTCCTGGGCGTCAAGCAGCGCCGGCTCCGGGTGATGGAGGACGTCAAGGCCCTCGCCGCCCACGAGTGGTGCTGGGACGAGCTGAAAGCCGCCGCCGAGCAGTGGCTTGCGGCCTACGACGACGGCGAGGCCTCCAAGACCGCCAGCGCCCTGTTGCTGGAGAAGCTGAAGGAGGGCATCGATGTGGGCGACGGCTCCGACTGGCCGGCGGATGTATACGCCGAGTACTGGGACGCCGAACTCAAAGGCTGCAAGTGCCCCGCCTGCACATTGGCCAGAAAAATTCTGGCAGAGGAAGATCTTCTCATAAAACCCTCCGTATGGGCCTTCGGCGGGGACGGCTGGGCCTACGACATCGGCTACGGCGGCCTCGACCACGTCCTGGCCTCCGGCGAGGACATCAACGTACTCGTGTTCGACACGGAGGTCTACTCCAATACCGGCGGCCAGGCCTCCAAGTCCACGCCCACGGGCGCGGTGGCGCAGTTCGCCGCCGGCGGCAAGCCGATCAAGAAAAAGGATCTGGCGCAGATGGCCATGAGCTACGGCTACGTCTATGTGGCCCAGATCGCCATGGGCGCCAACTACCAGCAGACCCTAAAGGCTTTCCAGGAGGCCGAGAGCTATCACGGCCCCTCCATCGTGATCTGCTACGCCCCCTGCATCAACCACGGCAATAGGAAGGGCATGGGCAAATCCATCGAGACCGAGAAGGACGTGGTGGACGCCGGCTACTGGCACATGTTCCGCTTTGACCCGCGGTTGGCGGCGGACGGCAAGAACCCGCTGACCCTCGACAGCAAGGCCCCCACCGCCAGCTACAGGGACTTCATCCTGAGCGAGGTGCGCTACAGTTCCCTGACCCTCGCCTTCCCGGAGCGCGCGGAGGAACTCTTCACCGAGGCCGAGGCGCAGGCCAAGGCCAAGTACGAGCACCTGGCCGCGGAAAAGGCCATGTTCGACGGGCTGGAAGGAAAGCAGGGGCCGGCGTCCCCGACGGCCCGAGACCAATAAAAGTGGTGGGACACAGTCCATAAAAATGTTTATCAGCAAACAGTAAAGCGGCGGGGGAACCCCGCCGCTTGCTAATTTTTTTCATATTTTACAATGTCGCCTGCTTGGCAGCCCAGCGCGAAACAGATTCGCGCCAGAACGTCAGCGTCGATGCGCTCCACCTTGCCTTTATAAAATCTATCGATGACTTCAAACCGGGTTCCGGTCAGTACCGAGAGTTTGTTCCGTGTAATACCTTTTCTCTCCATAACCTCACGGACATGAATTGAAACTCTGCCATATTCTCTCATTTCCACGATGGAATATATGGCATTCACAGTACCACCCCCCTTGTTAATAGATTCTACATGAATAGTAACTACTTGACAAACTACCTATAAATAGTTTACTATACGTATAGATAATCACAAAAGGAGGGATACCCTTGGATTACCACGATATGTACTTTGAATTATTCCGCGTACAGGCGAACACGATTGATGCCTTGGAGGAGATTGTGGATAAACTAAAAATCGCGCATTTGGCAGTTGAAGCAATGCTTCTCAATCAGGACGACGATTCAGAAACTCCTTGACCTTCAAAAGCTCTTCCAGGGAGCTGTCAGCGCGCATTCCCCTCCAACGGAGGGGTGGCCGCAGGCCGGGGTGGTCGCGCCGCCCGCTGACGGAAGGTGTCTCTTGACCGTATACTCCCGCCCCCTCCGGCCATACTAACCCAGAGGTGACGCGACATGGCAAAAGCGGGAATGCGGCGGCCCGATCCCAAGGAACCGCACGGTACGGAGAGCAATCACAAGACCCACTTGCCCAAAAACAGGGCCGATCCCGTCCCGGAGCTCCGGGGAAAGGCAAAGCACGCAGGCGAAAAAGCCAAACCGGTCACGGAAAAATAAAAAGTGGCGGGCCGTGGGAGACGGCCCGCCGAAAACAGGGTTGTGGGATAAAGATATGAGCCGGGTCGGGACTTGCGTCCTGGCCAATTGGATAAGCTGTGATTTAATATTAGCCCATTTTTCCGGTTTTGTAAAGAGCGAAGAATGTCGAACGGCAACTAGTTTTGCGGAACACGCAAAAACCTTAAAAATACACCACCATCCGCCCCGGCGCGGTCTCCTGACAGTGCAGCAGTGCTCTGGCATAGTCGGCCACGGAGGCGTTCCAGAGTGCCAGGCCCGTGGCCTGGGCATAGTCGGCGGTTCTGGTCACAAGGCTCTCCATAAGGCGGCTGGCCAGCATGGCGGCGTCGGCGGCGCGGAGGTAGACCGGTACGCCGGAGGCGTTAAGCTGGGCCGCCGCCTCTTTGAGGTCTTCGTTTGCGTCGAGGGCGGCCTGGTTCTCGCCGGCGGCGATGTCGCCGGAGGCGACAAAGGGCTGGATCAGCGCCATATCGGCCCGGATGCGCTCTCCGAGGTCATAAAACCCCTGTTCCTTCTCGGCAAGGGCGGTGACGGAGGCAACCATAGGCGCAAGATCGATACGCACAGGCGGCCCGTCGGAACCCGCCGCCAGCAGGGAGAGAGTGCTGCCCGCATCTGCCCCCAGGGGGATGGAAGCTCCGGCGGCGACCTCCGGGCTGTCCGGCGTTGCCGGGCCGTCAAAGCTGTAATAAAGATAGTCGGCGTCCGCGGCGCTGACGGTGACAAAGATCGCGCCAGACGCCAAATCGGATACATAAACAGAGGTGACCTTCGGTTCCCCCGGCCCTAGGCTGAAGCGCAGCCGCAGGCTCGGATCGGCCATGCGGGCGACGATGGCGCATACCTCGGCCCGGGTGATGTCGGACGCGGGGTGAAAACTGTGGGCGTCGTCCACACCGGTGAGCACCCCCGCGCGATAGAGCAGAAGAATCGCGTCGGCATTGGCATCGCCCGGGTTTACGTCCGGGATAGACGCGGAGGCCACGGGGTTGACGGGGGCCAGGGCGTCCGGCGGCAGACAGGCGGCGAAGATTGCCGCGAAATCCGAGCGGCTGATGTTGGCGTTGTAGTCCGGAAAATCCGTGGCGATGACGCCCATCTCCAGACAGCGCATCGCGTAAGTGCTGTACCAGACATCCGCGCCGTTGCTGAGCGTGACAGATCCGTCGTAATAGATTTCATTCAGCACGGCGGCCAGCTTCACGGCCTCGGCATAGGTCAAATTTCCCTGGGGGACAAAGGTGCTGTCGGTCATGCCGTCGATGATCCCGAGGCGGTAGGCCTTGGCCACATAAGGGGCAAACCAGTCATCGGAACGTACATCCGTGAACTGACCGTCGGTGTAGGGACGCCTGTCCACAAAGTTGCCGAGGCCCGAGGCATAGGCCGGCATTGCCAGCAGCAGGGCGAGCGCCAGCAGGACGGAGAGGAGTTTCAGACTTTTTTTCACCGGAAGGCCCCCTTTTGTTCGGATAGACTTATTGTAAGCCAGAACCGTCCGGAATGCAAGCAAAAAAAGGAAATCAAAAAGCCGCCATTTCCAAGCGGCTTTTTGCGCGTCTTACCCGACCGGGCTCTAGTCCTGTTTGAACTCCTCGTCACAGATGCGGGCGGCGGTCTCCTCCGCGGTCTCGGTCACATTCTCGGCGGTATCAGCGGCGGTCTCTTCCGCGGCGTCCGCGCAGCCACAGCCGCAGCCCTCGGCGTCGCCGCTGGCGCGGTGCACAAAATTGTCGACAGCCCCCTTGGCTTTCTCCACATAGGGAGTGACGGTCTCTTTGGCCTTCTCCACATAGGGGGTGATCGTCTCTTTGGCCTTCTCCACGTAAGGGATGACGGTCTCTTTGGCTTTCTCCACGTAAGGGGTGACGGTTTCTTTGGCCTTCTCCACATAGGGGGTGACGGTGTCTCTGGCTTTTCCGACCAGGGGATCGACTTTCTCGTTATAGAAGCGCTTGTACTCGTCCCCGTTTTCCGCCCAATATTCTTTCGCCATCGGCGTCAGCTTCTGTGCTGCGACGACCAAACCCGCGCCCAGACCGATCAGCGCCAGCGCGCCCAACCCAGTTGTCTTTGCCATGTGTATTCCTCCGTTTCATTATTTTTTAATCGTATGTGCAAACACCATTTTTGTCCTCTTTTATTCTACAAGATTTCATCGTGCAGTACATGAACAAATGGTTAACTTTGAAATTCTCTCACAAAAAATTATACATATTCGAAACTTGCGCTGTCCGAGCGCCGCTCGAAGAGCGCATTTCCGGCCTGCGTCAGCTGAAACCGCGCCGGGCAGCTGAGCGCTTCGCGGATCTCCCGCACCATCGCGCCCCGCTCCGGGGCCAGCAGCGTGTGACCGGCCGCGGATTCGGTTTCGATTTCCAGGCGGAGCTTTCCCTGCTCCAGGATCACGCCGGTCTCATCACAGCGGAGGGGTCTGCAACCCAGATAGGTCGCCAGCCGGTATGTGACGCCGCCGGCGTACACGACCCCGATACAGCCGCGAAAGCGCCGCCCCGCGAAGGGCACGTCCGCCACCGAGACCGTGACGCAAGCTTTCTCCGAAAAGCTGTTGCACTGAACCCAGGCGTAGTGCGCCGGAAAAGACGAGCCGGCGTCCCCCTCAATGTAGCCGGTTCCGCCGGAGAAGTCGATGATTTTGCCGCCGATGGCCAAGCCCCCGTCCAGCCGGTGATACAGGCTCACAATTCTGTGGCGGCACTGCATGGGCAGAAAGCGAAAAGGCCCCATGATGTCAAAATGGAGCGGCGTCAGGCCGCTATACCGAATATTTCCTCGGATCGAGGCGTCCGCCTCCTCGATGTTGAGGGCGATGCCCTCATTGGAGAAGAAGCTGCCGCCGATCCTGAGCGTCTCTCCAAAGGAGCAGGCGGTCAGCGGATAGCGAAAATAGCGGGAACCTTCGCCTGTGATGACCTGGATAAAGGCGTGATCCGCCGCTGTGCCGGCAATAAAGACCACTGTGGAATCCCCGTTTTGGTGCTTATAATAGATACCGTCAAACTTTTTCATAAGCCCCCTTTCGAAAGGGGGCGGCGGTGTAGCCGCCGGGGGTTTGCGTTTCCTGTCGCCGGGTTGTCCAATAAAATGCCGCGCCCGTCAAAACGGGAGCCGTGACAGGGGCAGTCCCAGCTGCGCTCCGCGGCATTCCACTTCAGCGCGCAGCCAAGGTGCGGACAGCGCGGCGCGGTCGGCGTCAGCAGATTTCCGACAGCCGCGAGCCCGTTTACCAGTAGTTGGGGCTTTATCATGCTCCGCTGCGGTGAAAACACCTCTGCAAACGCGTTTTTTCGGCCCAAAATCAGATCGGTCAGGAGCATCGCGCTCACCATAGAGGAGGTCATGCCCCACTTATTGAAGCCCGTGGCCACATACAGCCCCTCGGCGCTCCCGCCGTATGGGCCGATGTACGGCACGCCGTCCAATGTCATGCAGTCCTGGGCGGCCCAGGCGTATTGTTCCCGCGCCCTGGGATAGGCCCGCGCGGTAAAATCCCGTAAAACCTGCCAGTCGCCACCCTTCTTGCCGGTTTTGTGGTCGCCGCCGCCGACGAGCAGACAGTCGCCCTGGTTTCGGAACGACAGGCCGTCTTTCTTCTCTTCCAGATACATGCCATTGACATCGGCTGCGTTTTCCAGGGCGATCACATAGGAGCGGTGCTGGTACATCTTCAGAAAATACATGCCGTGCTTGTTGAGGAAGGGGAAGTGCGTCGCAATGATGATGTGCCTGGCGCTGATCCGGTCGCCCCGCTCCGTGACGGCGGTATAGGGCAGCAGTTCACGCACGCGGGTGTGTTCGCGGATATTAAGCCTCCGGGAGAGTTTTGCCAAAAACTTCAAGGGATGAAACTGCACCTGCCTCGGGAACCGAACCGCCCCGGCGATAGCAAGAGGCAGCGGAATCTTCTCAGCGAAGCTGGCGGCGAAATTGAGTTCCCGCAGGGCGAGCAGCTCGTTTTCGATTGCCTCCCGGTCGTGCAGGGAGTAGACATAGGCGTCTTTTTCCGCAAAGTCACAGTCGATGCCCACGGAGAGCCTGCGGAACTGCTCCAACGCCCGCTCGTTGGCGTCCAAATACATTTTTGCTTTTTCGAGGCCGGCGCTTTTGCGCAGTTTTTGATAAATGAATCCGTGCTGGGAGGTGATCTTGGCGGTGGTGTTCCTGCTGACGCCGCCGCCGATCCGGTCCGCCTCGACCAGGAGATACGGCACTCCCGCCTCCTGCAGGGCAAAAGCGCAGAGCACGCCCGCCATGCCGCCGCCGATGATGAGAGCCTCGGTTTTCGCGTCCCCCAGGAGTGGAGAAAAACTGTCAATTTTCGCGGTCTCAGCCCAGAGTGAATTCATCGTGCGGCCTCCTCTTTTGTCAATAGTGTGCGGCGGGGAGAGAATTTTATACAAAAAAGCCCCCCTCCGGAGAAGGGGGTGGCGCGCGGCGCCGGGGTTGCTTACATTTTTAAATATCCGCAGTGGTAACTAATGAGTCCCTTTATCGGCCAGGCTTTTATTTTTTCGAGTGATTTCTGCCCAAGCTCCATGTCATAAGTATAGCCCGGGTTCGGCCCGATGATCTTGCCGTCCGCGATGTTCACCGCGTCGCCGCCCACCAGAGTGCCGCTTTTTTGCAAAAACAGGCAGATGTGCCCCGGCGTGTGGCCGGGCGTATGGAGCACTTCGATCCCGCCGCAGAAGTCCAAAACCTCGCCGTCTGTCAGCGTCTGATTGACGGGGACTCCGGGGCCGGAGAGACCTTTGATATGGGGCTTGCTCCCGTCGATGTACGGGGTCTCAATCTCATGCGCCAGCACCTTTGCCGCGGGGGCCAGCCTGAGCAGATCCGGAACACAGCCGATGTGATCCATATCCTGGTGGGTGAGGATGATGTGCGTGAGGTTTTCGGCCGAAAACCCCGCGTCCGCGATGGCCTGTATCAGCAGGTCTTCCAGGCCGGGATAGCCCGCGTCGATGAGTACAAGGCGCGTGTCGTCCCAGGTGAGTGTCGGGCGGATCGCCCCGCCGCCGATTCCGATTTCCAGCATTTCTACATTGTCCGCGATTTTCATAGAGATTCTCCTATCATAAAATTATTCCCAGTCCTCATTCCCGAGTCGTTTCTGCAGCGCCTTCAGCCGCTTTTGCCGCTCCCGATAGTCCGGCAAGACCCCGGCCACAATCGCCCAGAAGCGCGCGCTGTGATTCATCTCCCGCAGATGCGCCAGCTCGTGGACGACCACGTAGTCGATCACGCCGTCATCGGCCATGGCGAGCCGCCATGAAAAATTCAGGTTCTTCAGGGCGGAGCAGCTGCCCCAGCGGGTCTTCGCTGAATTGATTTTGACGGCGCGAGGTTTTAGGCCCATCTGCTCTGCGAACGCGGCGGTCTTTTCCGGGA
>WQUU01000003.1 GCA_009781925.1 Bacillota bacterium
TTAGGTTGCTTCAGCAACGGACTTTTAGAGGGCTTTAGCCCTAAACGTGACTTTCAGTCGCAATCGCAATCTACCGGCTTTAGCCGGTAGTCGTTGAATTTCTGCAGGACGGGATGTTCTTTCACAATGTAAAGGATGAGGCCAGCCGCCTCGCGCTTCAGGGGAAACCGGGGTTTCAGGAGATCGCGTTCACGGCGGAGAGCGGCAAAACCTACCACGGCCTGCTGTACCGGGCCACAGAGGGGCCCGCCCCGCTGCTCCTGTATTTCGGCGGCAATTACGAGGTCTCCTACCGCAACATGCGCACTTGGGAAGAGACGGGGCAGTGGCCGTATTTTGACGGCTACAGCTACCTCTGTGTGGACTACGAGGGCTACGGCCTGAATACCGGCCGCGCCGGGTACGAGAATATGTACGCCGAGGCCCTGGCCGTCTATGACTATGCCCGCGCGCTGCCGGACGTGGAGCAAGGCCGTGTCGTGGCCATGGGCTATAGCCTCGGCACCGGCCCGGCCGTATACCTCGCGGCCAACCGCCAACTGGCCGGACTGCTGCTCGCCGCGCCCTACGCCAGCGGGGACGACCTCTATAACAATCAGCTCCCGATTTTTATAGGCCCGCTGAAATTATTGGAGCGGCAAAAGTTTCCGTCGGATCAATACGCGCCCTTTGTCATGTGCCCCACGCTGATCATCGCCTCCCGCGGAGACGAGATGGTTCCCTTCGCGTCGTCGGAGCGCCTTGCGTCGCTGCTCTCTGGCGCGGCGGACTTTTTCCCGCTGGAGAATGTAGCGCATAACGACATCTTCGCCGCGCCCGGGGTGATGGAAAAGGTGCGGGGGTTTTTGGAGGGGATCCGGGAAAAATAAGGGCAAGGACTTGTCAAGCCCCTGACCTTATTTTCGCTCCTTTTCCTCGATATACCGAAACTTCTGAAGCAAGCGCTCCAGGCGCGCGGCCCAAATCAGCATCGTCGCCACCGGCAGCACAAAGATGAGCGGGAAAAACGCAAAAACGCCGAAGATGGTGAGCACCAGGCAGAACAGCAGCAGGAGCGTCGCGCCCAGGTGTTTGACGGCCATGAGGACGCTGTTGCGCAGGTGGACGAAGGTCTTGTTCTCAAAGCGGGCGATCAGCGCCATGTTCCAGAAAAACAGCGCCGCGCAGAGGATCACCGCAATGAGCAGCGCGTTATACAGCACGCCGCCTCCGGAGAGCCCGCTCCCGTTCAGACCGTCCCAGGACAGCCCGCCCGCGTAGGACGCGCCGATGAAAAACGCGGCGATCAGCAGCTCCCAGAAGAGTCCCAAAACCGTGGCCTGCTTGAAGTTTGCCCGGAATGTCCGGAAAAAAGTGGCGAAAAAGGGGCCCTCATTTTTGAGGATACATTTTTGGGCGGTGCGATAGCAGGCGCAGGTGGCGGCTCCCGCCGTGACAGCCGGCAGGCAGCAGAGGATCCACAGAAGACCCAGCAGCAGCGCGTTTGTGCCGCGGTCGATCACGTGATACAGCCATCCGTCGGGTTTTAGCATGGCGGCCTTTCCTTTGGCGGGTTTTTGGTACATGAGATATTATAGTTTATGGGTAGGAGCCCGTCAAGGGCATTTATCGCAGCGTCCTCTCGATCAGCTTCCTCAAAACTTCGGCGTGGCCCATCTCCTCCGCCGCCAGGGCGCGGTAGAGCGCCGCGCGCTCGGCCTCCTGTTCCGCCGCGGCCAGATACTCCGCGCCAGACTTTTTTTCGCTCAGATAGGCCATGCGGAGCGCGCTCAGGATGTCCGTCTGCTTCGGGCAGCGCTCGGCGGGGGTATAGGCCTCCCCCAGCAGAAGGAAATACTCCAGCTGCAGCGCCTTCAGATGCCGGGCCTCGTCCGCCGCCAGTTTCATGAGGGCGGCCCGCCCCTGCTGGGCGCAGCGTTTCTGGAGAGCCAGATAGAACAGATAGCGCGCGCGTTCGGCGTCCATGAGGGCGCGGAGCGTCTCCTCCGGGGCCTGAACCGGCCGGGGCTCCGGCGTTGCGCCGATCACGCGGTTCCATATCCGCTCAAAGTCCTCAAACATATTTTGCGGCATCTCGTCCACGCCTCATAACCTCCTTGCATTGTCTCCGCGTTTGTGCGATAATAACAGGTACGCGGGCCGCCGGGGCGGCGGCCCCTACATAAAAAATCACACTGATTCACACTATGACGGGGGTTGAGGGAATATGCCGAGATTTTTTGTGGCCGGGGCCAACATCGTGGGCGGGATGGCGGTTCTGCAGGGCGAAGACGCCGAGCATGTGAAGGTTCTGCGCATGAGAGTCGGAGAGCGGGTGGTGCTCTGTGACGGCGCGGGCACGGATTATACCTGCCGTCTGACGCGCGTCGGCGGGGACGGGGCCTGGGCCGAAATCGTGGACGCCGCGCCGAGCGCGGCGGAGCCCGGCGTGCGCGCCGTGGTTTGCGCCGCCATGCCCAAGGGGGATAAGGCCGAATGGATCGTCCAGAAGTGTACGGAGGCCGGCGCCGCCGAGATTTTATTCTTCTTCTCCGCCCGCTGTGTGGCCCACCCGAAGGAGCAGACGTTCCAAAAGCGGCTCGACCGCCTGCGGCGCGTGGCGGAGGAGGCCGCGAAGCAGAGCGGCCGGGGCGCTATCCCGGCGGTGACCGCCGCGGAAGACCTGGCGGGGGCCATCAGCGCCGCGCTGAAAACCGAGCTGCCTCTCTTGCTGCACGAGACGGGGGAGGGGCGGAAAGCCCTGCGCGCTGCCATCCGGGAGGCGGGAGAGTTTCACTCCTGCGCCATTCTCACGGGGCCGGAGGGGGGCTTTGCCCCCTATGAGGCCGACCTCTGCCGGGCCGCC
>WQUU01000004.1 GCA_009781925.1 Bacillota bacterium
TCCGCGATGAGCTCGTCCGCGCGCAGCGCGCCGTCGGGATCAAAAATTTTCCGGCGGAGCTTGTTGTGCCGTGTGTAGCCGCCCCAATACTCCGGACGCATGAGAGGCTCGCTCTCGTAGACCTCATAGCGGCAGGGCAGGGGATTGTCCGCTTGCCACTGGCCCGCAAGGGATTGCGCGGTTACCTCTACATGCAGGCGGAACGTCAGATCCGTGTCATTGCGGAGCATCAGATCGCCGTAATTGTAGTAGCAGGTGGCTCCGCTGCCGAAGGGCTGGGTGCGATCCGCGTCCGGAAAGACGTCATAGTTGTGGCGGTGCCGCTCCAGGACGGTCAGAGGCGTGTGCAGGGACATCCAGTAGACGAGGTTGGACATCTGACACAGGCCGCCGCCGGTGCCGGCGGTAAAGCCGCCGTTTACCAGGATCATACCCAGAAGGTAACCTTTGCGCCGGCTGGGCTTGCCGATGGCTCTCCAGTAGGAAAACACCTCACCGGGGCGGAGGGTGAGGCCGTCCAGCCTTGCGGCGGCCAGTTTCAGGTTCGTGATCTTATTGATTTGCAGCGCCATGTCCACATCCTTGAGCCTGCGAAGCAGGGGAGTGGCGTGAGCGGCGGCCGTATAGGGCAGCGCGCCGGTTGTCCGCCCGGCGAAGGACAGGCGGCGCGTGCGCCAGAGCAGGTGGCGCCGGAGAGAAAAATACACGGCGCCGAGGCGCATGCGCAGCGGGGAGCGGAAGACGGGGCGCGGGATAGGCGTATCCATAAGAAACACTCCTGACGGCTCGTTGTGGGTACACGCGGACAATAGGATAGACGATTGGAAGTGAGAATAGTTCCCGTTCACCGGGGGCAGCGCGGGTTGACACCGATGTGTCCTCTGTGGTAAGAGGAAGTAAAACCTGCGGGCGTGATGGAATTGGCAGACATGCAAGATTTAGGTTCTTGTGAGAAATCGTGCGGGTTCGAGTCCCGCCGCCCGCACCACCGAGCAAAAAACCTTGTATTCTCAATGGGTACAGGGTTTTTACTTTTTGCGATGGTTGCCGTTTGGTGGTGAATTTTCCGGGTTACATCACACATTTATAGCCATGAGCGAAGAGAGCCTAGTTGCCACTGTTACCTTTTGGCTGAAAAATAATCGCAAAAGTGTCACACGGTATACATCGGCCCTAAAAACTGAGGGTTATTTGCATATTTGCTTGTTCAGGATAAGAAGCGGCCATAAAGAAAAGCCATTTTTTGCAATTTTATAGAATATATTATGCATAATATTTTACAAATTAAAGTATTGACTTTTTTGAAAAAACCTTTATAATCAATACTCAATACTTAATACATTATAACATAAACTGGGACACGTGTTCATAAATTGCAGACTGTATCAGCCGCTCTTTCAATTATAAAGGGGAGTGCCAGAATTGCTGAAATACATATCAAAGAGGGTCTTGATGGGGCTTATCGCCCTGTTTGTCGTGGCTGTCCTCACATTTTTTCTCATGTATCTGGTACCCGGCGGACCCTTCGTGGCAGAGAAATCCATCACGCCCCAGGCAAAGGCCGCGCTGGACGCCAAGTTTGGCTTGGACAAACCCCTGCTGGTGCAGTTTAAGAACTATGTACTCCACGCGCTCCAAGGGGATTTTGGCCCCAGCATCAAGCAGCGCGGGCGGGATGTGATCGACATTATCCTCACTAAGTTCCCGATCTCGGCAAAGCTGGGGGGCATCTCGGTTCTTGTGGCGCTGGTGCTCGGCGTACCTCTGGGCTGTATCGCCGCGTTCAAACGCGGCAAATGGGGGGACAACCTGATCCGGGTGATCGCCACCCTTGGCATCGCCGTGCCCGGCTTTGTCTTGGCCACCTTGCTCCTTTATTACTTCACGCCGGTTAAGAGTCTCTTCGCATTCGGGGAGGGGGGGCTCAAGACGTTTAGACAATACATTCTGCCGGTGACCGCCCTGGCCTTTTACCCCATGGCCTACATCGCGCGGCTGATGCGCTCCACCATGCTGGACACCTTGGGCCAGGACTACATCCGCACCGCGATCGCCAAGGGGGTGCCCCGCTACAAGGTTCTCTTTAAACACGCCCTGCGCAATGCCATTTTGCCCATCATCACCTACGTGGGCCCGCTGACGGCCTTTACGATCACCGGCAGTTTTGTGGTGGAGAGTATCTTTACCATTCCGGGGCTCGGATTTGAATTTGTGAATTCCATTATCAAGCGGGATTATACCATGATCATGGGAACCACCATCTTCCTCGCCGCGATCATGATCACGCTGAATGTTCTCGTGGACGTCGCCTATAAGTTCGTCGATCCGAGAATTAAACTCAATTGACCGAAAGAGAGAGGAGGTGAACCGGAGAGTGAAGAACCCCATTACGTTCCATTTAAACACGGACGACTTCCTACCCGCCACGCCGGAGGAAAAGCAGAGCCTTGTCGTGATGCGCAAAGGTATCAGCTTTTGGAAGGACGGCTTCCATCGTCTTCTGCGCAATAAGATCGCCATGATCAGCGGGGCGGTTCTGCTTCTGATCATGATTTTTGCCTTTGTCGTGCCCTCGTTCTATCCCTACAGCTACGAGCAGCAGCAAAAAGGTGCGGAGTATCTCCCGCCCATGCAGTTCTCCCAGCAGGAGCAAGCGCGCATCGCGGCAGGAGAAAAAGTTTTCCCCCATATCCTGGGCACTGACGCGAATGGACGGGATTATGCCGTCCGTGTGATGATGGGCGGCCGGATCTCTCTGATCGTCGGCATCATTGCCGCCGCGATTATCTTCTTCATCGGCTCCCTATACGGGGCGATTTCCGCGTTTTTTGG
>WQUU01000005.1 GCA_009781925.1 Bacillota bacterium
CAAGCCTTAGCGCTTGTCAACAATTACGAGGGAGAACCTATGGCAAAAGTGATCCTGCTCTGTGGGAAAATCTGCGTGGGGAAGACGACCTACGCGAAGGAACTGCTGCGCCGGAGCAGGGCAGTGTATCTCAACACGGACGAGTTGATGCACCGCTTCTACGCCGGGCCCTGCGGGGCGGAGTACCACGCGGCCCTGGCGCGGGCGCAGGCCTACCTGCTCGGCGTGGCGGCGGACATCGTCCGGGCGGGCTTGGACGTGGTCTATGAGGGCGCGGCCTGGCTGCGGTCGGATCGGCAGGCTGCGGCGGCGTATTTTTGGAAAAACGGAATCGAGGCCCAGTGGCACTGCGTCGCGGCCACTCCAGAGACACAACGCGCCTTCATCGAAAAGCGCAACCGGGAAGTCCTGGCGGGGGAGAGCGGCGCCGCCTTTGTGGACGACGAACTGTTCGCGCGCTGCGAAGAAAACTATGAGCCGCCGGAGCCGGGGGAGATGGACGTCGTGATACAAGTGTGAAGTAAGTGTGACAAAAAATCTCTTGACGATTTTGTGCAAATGTGTTATAAAGTGTAGGGGCGATTAAGAATCGCCCGATCAATATTCGCTGTGACCGGGAAAATAGCGGAGGGATTCGCGCAGAGAATGGGACGCCATCGGCTGTGAGCGCCCTGCGAATACACCGTTTGGTTCGCCCGCGAGCGCCGGACTAATCCCCGGCGGGCCCGACCGTTATATCGGAGAGAGCGCGGCTTTGCATGTGGTTAATAGAATCACACAAGGCCGAACTTGGGTGGTACCGCGGGTTATCCCGTCCCAACGTGTTGGGATGGGTCTTTATTTTTTTATATTGTCATTGCGAGGCGACTGGCCTTGTCGCCGTGGCAATCCAGTGGGTATATGTGTTCTGGATTGCTTCGCTTCGCTCGCAATGACGAAAAAGGCCGCGCACAATGACGAAATCCAAAAAGGAGACCCCACTATGATCAAAGACGAAATCGCCGCGCTGTGGGACAGCGCCAAAACGGAGATCACGGCGGCGGCCAGCCCCGAGGCCCTTGAAACCCTGCGCGTCCGTTACCTGGGCAAAAAGGGGGAGCTGACCGCCATACTTAAGCAGATGGGCGGGCTCAGCGCCGATGAGCGCCCGGTTGTCGGCGCGCTGGCCAACGAGCTGCGCGAAAAGTTGGAGACCGCGCTGGAGGCCCGGCGCGAGGTTCTGGCGCGGGAGGCGCTCATAAGCCGGCTCGCCGCCGAGACCCTGGACGTCACGCTGCCGGGGAAAACCGTGCCCATCGGGAAGCGGCACCCGCTGACGACTGTGCTGGAGGAGACGGAGGCGATTTTTATCGGCATGGGCTTCACCATCGCCGAGGGGCCGGAAATCGAATACAGCGTCCACAACTTTGACCGGCTCAACGTCCCGGCGGGCCATCCCGCCCGGGATCGGCAGGACACCTTCTATTTTGACGATGACGACAGAATCCTGCTCCGCCCCCAGACTTCCCCCGTGCAGGTGCGTTACATGGAGACCCACAGGCCGCCCATCCGCGTGATCTCGCCGGGCCGGGTTTACCGCAAGGACGAGGTGGACGCGACCCATAGCCCGCTGTTCCACCAGATCGAAGGATTAGTTGTGGATAAGGGGATCACCATGGGCGATTTGAAGGGCGCGCTCAACACTATGGTGGAGGGCTTATACGGCGCGGGGGCCAAGACCCGCTTTCGGCCGCACCACTTCCCCTTCACGGAGCCCAGCTGCGAGGTGGACGTGCAGTGTTTCGAGTGCGGCGGCGCGGGCTGCCGGGTCTGCAAGGGCGAGGGCTGGATCGAGCTCCTGGGCGCGGGCATGGTGCACCCGAACGTTTTAGCCGGCTGCGGCATCGACCCGGCGGTCTACTCCGGTTTCGCCTTCGGCGTGGGCATCGAGCGCATGGCCATGCGGAGATTTCACATCAGCGACATGCGCCTGCTGTATGAGAACGACCTGCGGTTTTTGGCGCAATTTTAGGCCCACCCGTCATTGCGAGCGCAGCGAAGCAATCCAGAAAACTGCGGGTTTGCTGGATTGCCACGGCGACAAGGTCAGTCGCCTCGCAATGACCATAAAATCAAAGGAAGATTACCCATATGAAACTATCCAGAGAATGGCTGAGCGAATATACGACAATTGCGGTGTCCGACAGGGAGTACGCCGAGCGCATGACCATGTCCGGTTCCAAAGTTGAGGGTTTTAGCAAAACGGGGGAGGGCATCGTGGGCGTCGTGGCCGGACGCGTCGTCGCGTTGCGCCGCCACGAGAACTCCGACCACCTGTGGGTCTGCGCCCTGGACGTGGGGCAGACTGAGCCGATCCCCATCGTCACGGGGGCGCAGAATGTCCGCGCGGGCGATCTTGTGCCCGTGGCGCTGGACGGCGCGGCGCTGCCGGACGGCGTCACGATCAAGAGCGGCGCGCTGCGGGGCGTAGAGAGCCGAGGGATGCTCTGCTCGCTGAAAGAGCTGGGGCTCGATACCCACGACTACCCCTACGCGATCGAGGACGGCATCTTTATCCTGCAAGAATCCTGCGCGCCGGGGCAGGGCATTTTGGAGGTTCTGGGCCTCGGGGACTCGGTGGTGGAGTTCGAGATCACGAACAACCGCCCGGATTGTCTCTCCGTGCGCGGCCTGGCCCGGGAGAGCGCGGCGACCTTTGATACGCCGCTCAAGCTTGCGCCGCCGAAAGTTGTCCCCGGCGGCGGCGATATTGGAGACTATTTGCAGATAGAGATCGACGACCCGGCCCTCTGTCCCCGCTACACGGCCCGGATGGTGCAGAACATCAAAATC
>WQUU01000006.1 GCA_009781925.1 Bacillota bacterium
ACATGGCGCCGAGAATCACCAGCAGCACAATAATAGCCGCCGCAATTTGCAGTTTCCTGAATCTCATAGCGTCCCTTCCTTTCGCATAGGTCGGAGAAAGTCCAGCGCTTCTTCCGTTTTTTCATGCGGCGCGCTGCCCTTGGCCCGCACCTCCGCAAGACTCATCTGAAGCGCCAGGGTCATGGCGCCGTTCAAATCCGTATAGGCCAGGCGGCGGAGTTCGTCTACGCCCTCGAAGTCCCGAGTCGGCTCAATATAATCGGCGAGGTAAAGAATTTTTTCCAGCAGGCGCATGTCCGCACGGCCTGTGGTGTGCCAGCGGATAGCCTCCGCCACCTCACTTCCGGCCCCAAAGCGCTCCCGCGCGAGCTCCGCGCCGGTTTTGGCGTGCAGGAGTTTGGGGCTCTGCAGCTCAACAGTATCGTTTATAATACCATATCTCTCGCACAATAGCAACTGTTCCTGCACCGACAGCTGTTTTGTGATGTCGTGGAGAATTCCGGCCTCGGCGGCGGGGCGCTCGGCCGCGCCCCAGCGCTTCGCCAATTTGACGGCCTCCTCCTCGGTGCCGCGCACATGGGCGGCGCGCTTGGCGTCCAGCCGCGCGTAGACCTCCTCCCGGAGCCAGTCCAGATCCGGGATCGCGCCGTAGAGCCGCTTGGCGATAATATAGCCATAGACACTGCGCGGGAGCAGGTCGCTGCCCTCGCCCCGCTTGAGCGCGGCGCGCAGCTCGGTGGAGGAGATATCCAGCGGGTCGTTCGCGATGAGCTCCACCCGCGCGCCGTAGCGCTCCTTGAGCCGCAGGGCGTGGGCGGCGAGTTCGGCGTCCTCCCCCGCGTGTCTGGCAAAGGGCGCCAGGGTGCAGAGCTCAAAAATGCGCTCAAATTTATACCAGGTCTCAAAGCTCAGAAACATATCCGAGCCCAGGAGCAGATAGCATTCCGTGCCGGGATAGCGCCCCAGAAACTCCTCCAGCGTGTCCACCGTGTAGCTGATCTCCCCGCGGCGGATCTCGATATCGGAGGCCTGGGCGGCCGGGAAACACTCATAGGCCATGAGCTGCGCCATGGTGAGGCGCACCCAGGCGTCTGGCGAGTCCTTATCCAGCGCCTTGTGGGGGGGCAGATAGGCCGGGATAAACAGCAGCGCGTCCGGACTGAGCTGCTTGACCGCCGCCCGCGCGGCCTGCACGTGTCCGTTGTGGGGCGGATTAAAACTGCCGCCATAAATCGCAACACGCATGGTTCCTACCTCTTTTTCCTGGTATCCGGCAGATCGATCTTCCGCTCTTTTGGATTGGGCTTATAGAGCACAAACTTGCCGCCGATGACCTGTACGACCTCACTCC
Organism: Bacillota bacterium; assembly: GCA_009781925.1. Taxonomy (GTDB): domain Bacteria; phylum Bacillota; class Clostridia; order Oscillospirales; family Oscillospiraceae; genus WQUU01. The sequence goes on from WQUU01000006.1 coordinate 1,352, forward strand.
CCGTTTTTGATGCGATTTGATCCGCAGCCTCTTTGGGGCTCAGCCCCGAGGTCTCCAGCACGCGGCCCTTGACGAGTTCCCGCGCCTGAAGCGCGTCGGCGGCCTGTTTGACAATGTTTTCGCCCAGATCCCCCTTGCCGACGTGTAAAATCGTGTCCTCCGCCGAAGCCAAGCCCCGCAAAATTGCCCGCTGTTTACTCGAAAGCATGAATTTTCCTCAATTCCTCAACAAATTGCAGCAGGGCGCGCGCCCTGTGGGAAATCATATTTTTCTCCGGGCCCAGTTCCGCCATGGATTTGCCCGTACCGGCGACCTCAAAAACCGGGTCATAGCCGAAGCCGCCGCTCCCGCGCGGGGCACAGAGGATACTCCCCTCGCAGACGCCCTCCGCCCGTAAAATCTGCCCATCCGGAAAGGTGCAGCAGATGGCGCAGACAAAGCGCGCGGCGCGGTTTTCTTTGCCCTGCATGTTCTTCAGCAGCAGCGTGTAGCGGTATTCGTCGCTCTCGCCGTGGGAACCGCCGTAGCGGGCGGAGTAGATGCCCGGCGCGCCGTTCAGCGCGTCAACCACGAGGCCGGAGTCATCCGCCACAGCGCACAGGCCGGTGCGCTCCGTCACGGCGGCGGCCTTTAGCCAGGCGTTCTCGGCGAAGGTCGCGCCGCACTCGTCCACGTCCAAATCGAGGCCGGCCTCCCGCTGGGAGATCACGCAGATGTCCGTCCCGGCCAATACCTCCCGGAACTCTTGGAGCTTGTGCGTGTTATTGGAGGCCAAAATCAAATTCATAGACACCTCGCGCCGTGATTACGCCAACAACGCCGCCACAAAATCAGTGGGATTGAAAGGCAGCAAATCGTCGAGCTTCTCCCCCACGCCCACGAATTTGACGGGCAGGCCCAGCTCCTCCGCGATGGCGAAGACGATGCCGCCCTTGGCGGTGCCGTCCAGCTTTGTCAGGACGATGCCGGTCAGATTTGTAACCTCATGAAACTGTTTGGCCTGGATGAGGCCGTTCTGACCCGTGGTGGCGTCAAGAATGAGCAGGGTTTCGATTTCATTGTCCGGCAGCTCCCGCTGTACCACGCGACGGATCTTGGACAGCTCGTTCATGAGGTTTTGCTTGTTATGAAGCCTGCCCGCCGTGTCCACTAAAATCACGTCCGCGCCCCTGGCCTTCGCCGCCGAGATCGCGTCAAACACCACGGCGGCGGGGTCGGCGCCCTCCCCGTGGCGGACGATGTCCGCGCCCGCGCGCTTTGCCCAGATATCCAGCTGCTCCGTGGCCGCCGCCCGGAAGGTGTCCCCCGCGCAGAGGAGCACGCGCTTTTTGTCCCGCATGAGCCGGGATGCCAGTTTGCCGATGGTGGTGGTCTTGCCCACGCCGTTGACGCCCACGACCAATACGGCGGCGGGTTTTCCGCTCAGCTTGAGGCCGAAATCCCCCACGGCGAGCAATTCCGTCAGAATCTCCC
>WQUU01000007.1 GCA_009781925.1 Bacillota bacterium
GCTGCAAGGGTGTTCTGTTCGGCGAGGACGGCGCGGTACTCTGCCGTGAGCGGGCGGAATACACCACGGCTGACCCATTTTTTGATGCTTTTTGCGCCGTGGTCTCCCGGATCGCGAAGCAATACCCGATCCGGGCGATCGGGCTGTCCTCACACGGGGAGACAGTCATTCCGGTCGGGGCGGACTGCCACGCCGTCTATCCCGCGCTGATGAATTCCGATAATCGCGCTGTTGCCCAGTCGGCGTCGCTCGTGGAGCGGCTGGGGCGGGAGCGGATCTATCAGATTACCGGATTACCGGCGCATCCGATGTACTCCTTGCCCAAGATCATGTGGCTTCGAGATAATGAACCGGGTGCCTTCGCAAAAACCGCAAAATTCTGCGGTGTACCGGAGTATATCATGGGGCGGCTCGGGCTGGAGCCGGTCAGCGACTACACCATCGCCTCCCGGTTCATGGCGCTGGACATCCGGCGGCATGCGTGGTCTGACGAAATTCTGTCCGCCGCTGGGATTGACCGCTCTCTCTTGTGTGAAACGAGGCAGGCCGGACAAGTTGGAGGCATTATCCCGCACAGCGCGGCGGCGGCATTGGGGCTGCACGACGGGGTGACGCTGACACCCGCCGGGCACGACCAGCCCTGCGGCTCGTTTGGTGCGGGGCTGACTACCGCTGGCGCGGTGCTGTCCGCCGGGAGCTATGAGTGTCTGACAGTGGTCGGCAAGGAACCCTGCCCCGAGGCCGCGCTGAGATACAGTTTCAACACCTACTGCCACGTCTGCCCGGGCACCTATGTGACGCTGGCGTTTTTTCCGGCGGGGATGTGTGTCCAGTATTTTACGGAGCTTTTGGGCGGCGGAGAGATCAAACCAACAGGCCCGACCGGTCTGTTGGTGACGCCCCATGTGGTGGGTGCATGCAACCCCGACTGGAATCCGGATGTACAAGGCAGCGTATACGGTTTTCGCCCCGGTGTCAGCTGGGAACTTCTGATGTGTGGGGTCTACGAGGGGATCGCCTGTGAGTTAAAGCTGAATATGGATGCGTTGGAGCGCATTTTGCCCTTGCCGGGAACGATCCGCGTCCACGGCGGCGGCGTGGAAAAAGATTGGACGTTGCAGCTGCGGGCGGACATTACGGGCCGGAGTTTTCAGCGGCTGGAGAGCGCGGAGGCGGGTTGCCGGGGCGCGGCTCTGCTGGCCGGCGTGAGCCTGGGCATCTATAAGGACTATTCTGAGGCGGCTGGCACGGTGAAATGTCAGGAATCCAGATATGTTCCAAACCCGGCGGTAACAGAACAATATCTGCCGCAGATCGGGCGGTATCAAAAGTTTCGGGAAAGTGGTATGAATCTATGAAGACTGTAAAGTTTGGGATCATCGGCTGCGGGCTGATGGGCCGGGAGTTCGCCAGCGCGTCCGCGCGGTGGTGCCACCTGCTGAAGGACATCCCTCGCCCGGAGATCATCGCGGTGTGTGATACAGCGCCGCAAAACGCGCGGTGGTTCACCGAGAATGTTCCCACCGTACAGCACGTTTTTACTGATTACCGTGAGTTACTTGCGCTGCCGGAGGTCGAGGCTGTGTACTGCGCCGTGCCGCATCTGCTGCATGAGGAGTTCTACTGCGCGATCATCCGGGCGGGCAAGCATCTGATGGGGGAGAAACCCTTCGGTATCGGCAAAGCCGCCAACGACGCGATTTTGCAAGCAATTGCCGAGCACCCCGGCGTCGTCGCCCGCTGCGCCAGTGAGTTTCCCTATTTCCCCGCGATGCAGACGCTCATCGGCTGGATCCGGGAGAGGCGCATGGGTCGCATTCTGGAGATCCGCTGCGGCTTTAATCACTCAAGCGACATGGACCCGCAGAAGCCGATCAACTGGAAGCGGACAAATCGCATGAACGGCGTGTACGGCTGCATGGGGGACCTCGGCATTCATACGCAGCACGTCCCATTCCGGCTGGGTTTTATACCGAGGAACGTCTACGCCCGTCTTGACAAATACGTTACCGAGCGCCCGGACGGGCGCGGCGGCGTGGCCACCTGCGACACATGGGACAACGCGACACTCGTGTGTGAGACGGCGGACGCGGCGGGCAGCACATTTCCGATGTTCATGCAGACCAAGCGCATGGCCCCCGGCTGCACCGACAACTGGTACTTTGAGATCGACGGCATGGACTGTTCCGCGAAATTCAGCAGCGCGAATCCAAACGTGCTGTCGTACACGGTATCCTGGGGCAAGGAACAGGCATGGGCGGATGTGAACATCGGCTACAAGCCTCTGTTTCCGACAATCACCGGCCCGATCTTCGAGTTCGGATTCACTGACGCGATCCTGCAGATGTGGGCGGCGTATATGAGCGAGTTGGATGGCAGAACGGTTGATTTTGGCTGCTTTACACCGGAGGAGACACGCCTGTCGCATGAGGTGTATACCGCCGCGCTAAGGTCACATGAGACGAGTCGGGCGGAAGTGCTGTAAAAGTCGGGATCGAGTACATCCTGAAGGACACCTCCGCCGTTCAGTACCAGCCTCAGCGATTGACAGAGTGGGCAAATCGCGCGATGTGCGTCGCGAACGAGTGGTAGAAATTAGTAAAGGAGCAATTCCGATGACAGAAAAAGAACGTTTTATCAAAGCCCTGCGCCGGGAACCGATTACGGGACTCGTTCCTCATTTTGAACTTGTATTTTTTCTGACCATGGAGGCTTTTGGAAAGGTGCATCCGTCCCACCGAGTTTTTCATCAATGGAATCAAATGAGCACTGACGAACAGAAGGCTCAGATTCACGACGCCGCGTGGGTATACGTGGAGA
>WQUU01000008.1 GCA_009781925.1 Bacillota bacterium
TGAGGTCTTTCACACCCCCATTCTACCAGATGTTGTATCGTTTGTCTCTTCTTTCTTCAAAACTAGCCTATATCTACCTTCTTAACTCGTGATTCGCATTATTATTTAAAAAACTGTCATTCTGAGCGCAGCGAAGAATCTTAAGCTTCTTCCCCGTGTCCGGAATGACAGTTTTTTGTTGACGAATTCCGTGCAAACGATTAAAATAGACACAGAATGAACAGATTAAGGGGGACGCGGTTTTGGATCTTCAGTCTGCCCGCCGGCTCCCTCACGCGGCGCTCGTCGAGAGCCCGGACGAAGGCGCCCGCCGTGACTTGGCCCTGGAGCTTGCGGCCGCGGCTCTGTGCGAGGGCGCCGGTGAAAAGCCCTGCCGCCGTTGCCGCCATTGCCGGAAGGTTTTTCTGGGCATCCACCCGGACGTGACCGTGGTCGCGCGGGAGGAGCCGCGGCCTTCCGCGCCCAAACATCGGGAGATCACCGTCGGACAGATTCGGGCGCTCATTGCCGCCTCCGCCGTCCTGCCCAACGAGGCGGAGCGCCGGGTCTTCATCATCGAAGAGGCTGAGACCATGAACCGCAGCGCCCAGAACGCCCTGCTAAAGCTCCTGGAGGAGCCCCCCGCCTGGATCACCCTGATTCTCTGCACGGAAAACGCCCTGGAGCTTTTGCCGACTGTCCGCTCCCGCTGCGTATCGCTGCGGAAAAACGCGGCGGGCCCCGCCCCGGACGCGGAATACACGGTCTTTGCCCGGGAACTTTTGAAAGCTTACGCCTCCCGGGACGCGTTGACGATTTCCCGCGCCTGTGCCCTGCGGGAAAACTTAGACGGCCAGGCTCTGGCGGCGCTTCTCGCCGCCGCCCGGTTCCTGACAGCGGAGGCGCTCTGCGTCCGGGAAGAGGACTTCGGCCTCAAGCGCGCGGAGCTGCTCAGGCTCAATACGGAATTTAACCGCGCGGAGACGTATCTGCGTGCGAATGTCAGTGTAAAACACGTCTTGGGGATGCTGTCCGCGTTATAATATTATAAGGAGGCGCAAATTGACTGAAGTCATCAACGTGCGGTTTAAGAACCGCAGCAAGAGTTATTTTTTTGACCCCCGGGGTCTCCTCGCCCGCGAGGGGGATCTTGTGGTCGTGGAGACGCAAAAGGGCCTGGAGCTCGGCGAGTGCGTAACCGGCAACCACTATGTGCGGGATGAGCGGGTTGTCTCCCCCCTGCGCCCGGTTTTGCGCCTGGCAACGGCGGAGGATCGGCGCACAGAGGAGCAAAACCGCGCCAAGGAGCGGGAGGCCTTTGCAGTCGGGCAGAGAAAAATTGCCGAGCACAAGCTGGAGATGAAACTCGTGGACGTGGAGCTAAACTTTGAGGGCACAAAGCTCCTGTTCTTCTTCACCTCGGACGGGCGCGTGGATTTCCGCGACCTCGTCCGGGATCTGGCCTCCATCTTTCACACCCGGATCGAGCTCAGGCAGATCGGCGTGCGGGACGAGGCGAAGATGCTGGGCGGCCTCGGCATCTGCGGCAGGCCTTTCTGCTGCTCCCAGTTCTTGGACGACTTTCATCCCGTCTCCACCAAGATGGCCAAGACCCAATCCATGTCGCTGAACCCCACAAAGATCTCCGGCAGCTGCGGCAGGCTCATGTGCTGTCTGCGCTATGAACAGGACGCCTATGAAGATTTGGTGAAAAAGGTGCCGAAAGTCGGGACTTTTGTGGAGACGCCGGGGGGCTTCGGCAGCGTGTTCCAGGTCGGCGTCCTGCGCCAGACGGTGAAGGTGAAGCTGGACAGCGCCGGCGACCCGGTGATCAAGACCTACGGCGTGGACGAGATCGCCGTCGTCCCCGGCGGCCGGCCGAAACCGGGCGAGGCCCCAATCTCGACGCTTGTGATCAAGCCCAAAGCGGCGGCTCCCGAAACGCCCATTGCAAAAGAGCCGCCCATCCCGGCCCCGGTGCGCCCTCTGCGGCCCAATCGCCCGCAGATGCCCCAAGCCCCCGAGCAGGCGCCCGCGCAAAAGAGACCCTTCGATCCCCACAAACAGCAAAAGGGTGCAAAATTCAAATCCAAACCCCTGCCCCAGGCCAAACCCCAGCCGCCGGCGCCTGCGCCGACCCAGCCCAAACAGGGCGGCAACAGCGGCAAAAAGAACAGCCGCCGGCGGTATTATAAATAGACAAAACGGCCCGGGCGATGTCGGCATTCGACACCATCCGGGCCGTTTTAGGAGAGTCACTTATTCCGGTGCTTTCGGCATAATCAGCGCTGCGATGAAATATACGAGGATGCTCAGGCCGAAGGCCAGCACGAGCACCGCAAAGATCAGCCGCACAATCGTGGGATCGGCATTCATGTATTCGGCGATGCCGCCGCAGACGCCCAGCAGTTTTTTGTTCTTGTTCGACCGATATAGTTTTTTTTTTCATTCATGTCGGTTCCTCCCAGAGTGCGACAGAAGCATTCATTGCTTCATCGCTCAACAACAACGGTACATTCCTTCGTCATAACCGCAATCGCTCCGACCGCCGCGAAAACCGGCGCCAGTACGACGCCTACCACACCCACCGTCGCGGGGAAGCTAATGATCTCTTTCCCCTCTTTGTTCTTAATCGTAATCTTCCTTGCGTTGCCTTCCTTGATGATCTCTTTAATCTTCGCCAGCAAATGTTCGCCTTCAACCGGGATTTCTTCCGTGTTACCAGTGTTATTCGTATCGCTCATCTTCCCAACCTCCTCTCTTGTAAGATTGCCTCTCTGCCCAGGGTGCAATGCTTTTCGTCAAACAGTACAGCCTTTTTCAAATACACCCCAGCCATG
>WQUU01000009.1 GCA_009781925.1 Bacillota bacterium
CCGCGCTCACGTTGCCGAAACTGAAGCTGGCCATATCCGCGATCTGAGTCGTCTGCTTCACATCGCCGGTGGGGACAGTCTCCGAAACGGTGACGTATGTAGTGTTGTCCTGCATGATGGCGCGGTAGGGATTGATGAAGCCGGCGCCCTGCTCAAAGACGGAGATCTGCGTCCCCTCGGGGTTAAAGTAGCGGCTGCCGTCCGTCGTGTCGTTCGTACTGCTGGGCGTGAGCAGGAAGGGATCCGCCGTGTTCATCAGGCGGGCCTTGAGCTCCAACGGGGTGGCGGTCGGGAACTTCTGCTTCAGCAGCGCCAGGACGCCGGTCACGCAGGGGGCCGACATGGATGTGCCGCTCATCAGATCGTAAGAATGAACCATCGTCGCCGAACCGGTGGCGGTGGTAAAGACGGTGGAGAAGACGTTGTACCCCGGGGCGATGACATCCGGCTTGAGCTCCGCGGTCTCGGTGACGGGGCCGATGGAGGAGAAGTCGGCGGGCTCTTTTGCGAGCGCGACATTTGTCCATGCGCCGATACCGGCGGCGGTGATGTGGGGATTCCCGCCGGCAACCAGATCCAGCAGCGTCTGCCGGACGTCGCCCATGGCGGAGAAAATCGGCATCGTTGTGGTCGGCGTGGCGTCAACGGATGTGCCGCTGAGATAGCTCTCGGCGCCCACGTAGTTTATGATGATCAGGGCTTTGCAGCCCAGGCGCTGCGCCTGCGCAAGCGTATCCGTGTGCGCCTGGCCGCGGTTGACCACGAGGATCGTGTTCGCCGGCAGACTCGGTACCGCTTTGAGCGCGGTCAAATCGGCGGCCGTCATGTTCGCGGTGGAGGAGCAGGCGTAGTAGAGATTCGCGTTGGCGAACAGATTGGTCTGCGCCCAAAAGCTTTTCGCGCTCAGGATGTGGTCGCTGTTCATCACGGAGAGGTTGACGTTGACCGTGGCGCCGGCGTCATTTGTCACCGGAGCGCTGAACACCTCATAGGGGGCTCCACCATACTGTCCGGCCGCGACCGTCACGGCCAAGGAGCCCGTGCCCGGTGTGCCGAGCGTATAGTTGTTGCGCTTGCCGGAGGTGTCGCCTTGCGGATAGGCGTTGTTGCCGGCGGAGATCGAGAAGGCGACGCCGTTGAGGATCGCGCCGTTGATCGCGGCGATTTCGGCGTCATAGGCGGAGTCGATGTTGGCGCCCAGGGACATATTGACCACGTCCGCCTTCGGCAGGTGGTCGGCGCCCGTGGTGTTGGCGGCGTTCACGCCGGTGCCGGAAGCATAGTCAGTGATGGCGACCATGATGTCCGAGTTCGATCCCGAGGTCTCCGAAGTGATGTCGGTGGCGGAGGCGTTCGGGAAAACCTGCGCCATGTAGAGGCTGACGCCCGGGGCCATGCCGAGGGAGTTCACGCCCTGAGAGGCGATGATGCCCGACACGTGGGTACCATGGGTGCCGCCCGGCAGGTTCATCTTATTGGTGTTGTAGTTTGTAGCGGTGGACGCGTAAACCCAGCCGCCCTTAAAGGCCCCGGCGAGATCGGGATGGGCGGCGTCGATCCCGGAGTCGATGACGCCGACGATGACGGGTTTACTGGGATCGCTGTTGCTCCCGCTGCTGCCGTCGATGCCCGCGGCGTGCAGGGCGCCAATGTTGAGCACATCGCGCGAGCCGAGGTTGCCAGGGGTGCTGAGGGTGGGATCGGGGGTGTAGGCATCCGTATGCATTGTGCCGTCCAGCGTAACGGCGAAGACGCCGGTAGATGCGGCCAGCGCGCTGATCTGGTTGCCCGGAAGCGTCATGGCAAAGCCGCTGAACACGCTGTATCCGTTGCCCAGCGCCTTGTAGTCATATTTGACCGCACGTGACAGGTCTACATTGGCGACCTTATTATTCAGGATGTTGGAATAGGCCTGCTGGCCGGCGGCCATCGCCTGCTGATAGCCCGGGACATTCATGCCGTGGCCCGTATAGATCTTCTGCAGCACATCCGGAAGATTTTGCAGCCAGACAATGACATTGACCGGCGCGGTGCTTTGGAGCGTGGCGGCCGGGATGCCCGGTGTGCCGACAGGGGTGGTCATGGCGTCGGCAAAATTCTTGACATAGTCGACTCCGGGATCCGCCGCAGCGCCGGTGTCGCCGGCGCCATTGTCCTGCGAGCCCGCGGAGGAGCCATAGGTGATCACGGTATTCAGGGACGCGCCCTTGGCGTTCACGAGCGCCTGATTTTCCGCCGTTTTGTTGGCGGCAAACAGGCTTTTGTCCACCGGGGTGGCCGTTACCAAACCGTCATCAGCCGTGGCGGCGGCCGCGGCGGGGGGTTGGCTGTTGCTGTCCTGTGCCGTGCTGTCCGCCGCGAACGCCTCTGGCGCAACAACGGACATCAGGCTAAAGATTAGGACGAGGCTGAGGAGCAGACTGAGCAATCTCTTTGTTGGACCGGTTTTCATTGGTGGTCTCCTTCCTGCTTGACGCATAAAAAGTAATAAAGTAATAAACGGAAACGACAGAAGCTACTGTCCCCATTGACAGCAACTTAAAACAGTCTACCCCTTTGTTCACAATTTGTCAACAAATAATCCATAAATTAGTGCTACAAAAAATGCAAATTTTCTCAAGGCAAAATCATGCAAAAAGTCATGTTTTTATGTAAACTATATCATTATTATAGTTTACATAAAAACTTTTTTAGTTATAAATACCAATTTAATGTAATATAATACATTTATGGTTATTGGCAATATCAGGGGATTCAAAATCATTACCAAATGTATGCTGTTTGCAAACTCAGAAATAATTTTGCTCAAAAAA
>WQUU01000010.1 GCA_009781925.1 Bacillota bacterium
TGGGTGGAATTGGACGACATAGCCGCGTTTGGCTGCGACGTGGCCGGTTTGATGCCATTCGCCAACTTTGCCGGCAACCGCAACGACGGCGGCTGGAAGCCTTACGACAATCCCTTCGGGCTGGACGCCCTCTGCGCCGCGACGCTTGCCCAAAGCTCGGGGGCGGACGGGCGGAGGTACCTCTATCCGCAAGGGGATATGTCCTTGCCCCCGTCGATGGTTATGCCGGACGGCGGCTATTTTTTTGACTGCCTGGACCGCGGCGGCGCAACGGCGGAGGAGAGCGGCGACGCCGCTGAGGATTTTGCCGAGAGCTTCCCGGTGATGAGCGGGGAAGAGGCTGAGTTCTACGCGCGTCAGGCCGATTTTCTGTATCAAAACACCGATTTGGGCGTGATAGGGACGCTGGCGCCCGCCGGGTTTGGGGATTTCGCCTTCCTGCCCGGCGCGGGGCTTCGCAGTCCAAGGGGCGTCCGCAACGCGGAGGAGTGGATCGTAGTCCACAAAGTCAACCCCCGCTACGTGCATGACCTGTTTGAGCTGCAAACCCGGCGCGCGCTTGAAAATCTGGAGATTTACCGTCAGGCGGTGGGGGAGAGGATCCAGGTCATTTTCATGGGAGGCACGGATTTTGGGACCCAATGCGGATTGATGATGAGCCCGGAGGATTTCAGGACGTTTTATATGCCCTATTGGGTGCGGGTCAACGACTGGGTGCATCAAAACACGGGATGGAAAACCTTTTATCACTCCTGCGGCGCGGTGGAGCCCCTGATATCGCTGTTTATCGAGGCCGGGGCCGATATCCTGAACCCCGTCCAGTGCTCGGCCGCCGGCATGGACGCCGGTACGCTCAAGAAAAAATACGGCGAAAAGCTGGTGTTCTGGGGCGGGGGAGTAGACACGCAGCGGATTTTGCCCTTTGGCGGTCCGGACGAGGTAAGGGCGTGCGTACGGGAGCGGATGGACATCTTTTCTCCCGGAGGGGGATTTGTCTGGAACGCCGTCCACAATATCCAGGGCAATACCCCCGTGGAAAACATGCTGGCGATGCTTGAGGCTCTGCGCCGGTAGAGTTTAATGACTTCGGAGGGATCCATATGGATTTTACGATCGAGCGGGGCGTGGCCAAAAGCCCCAAGGGCATTCCCAAATCCCCGCGCTGGTTTATAGACAACCGCGTCTCCTTCAGCTATGACAGCCTGGGCGTCGTCCAGGTTTTGTACTACCAGAACCGGCGCGTCACCTTTACTCCGACGATTTTTCTGCGCAAATTGCGGGGCGGGTTCCGCTGCTACCTCAACGACAACGGCGTCATGTACAATCCGACCTACGAGAACGTAAGAGTTTGGCCCTTCGGCATGGAGTCAGACTTTAACCACAAAGGGCATAAAATGACCTTTGAGGTTCTGGCCCTGGACGACAGCATCGTCTTCAGGCTGATTGCGCCCGAAACTTTGCCGGAGGGGATGTCTCTCCGAATGGAGTTTTTCCACGAATTCAGCCTGAAGTGCGACAATTCGGATTACCGCTATTCGGATAACGGCTATCCCCGGCATTGGCGCTACTGGACCCTGGACGAGGCCGGGGACTGTCTGATCGGCGGGTATGAGACCGACCCTACCCGCGCCGATGAAAAAAAAACGTCCGGCGCGGCTTCCGTCGATCCCGTCCCCGAGCAGATGCGGGATTACGAGGACTACCGCGTGACTTTGGACAACGAAACCCCGCTGCCTTATGAGGACAGCTACGGCGTGGGCGTCTGCATCGCGGCGGACTTCCCGTATACGTTCGCGCAGAAGAGCGACGGAAGCGACTATCTGGCGGCGCGCGGCAAACAAATACTCAACGGCGCTCTCCGGCCCGGGGCGGCTCACAGCTATGTGATCTCCTTCGCCGAGGATGCCGGCGGCGCCCGTCTGAAAGCCAGGGCCCTGGCCGGGCGCGTCAACGAGCGGATAGCCGCCCAGTTTGACCGCTACGGCAAGGTGATTGAAAACGCCCCCGTGCTGAAAAGCCCCTACCAAGGGCTGAACGATTATGTCGCGATGGCCCCGCTGTATCACGAGGCGCTTCGCATGACCGAGCGGCCGGGCGCCCTGCGCGCCAAACAGGACTACTTCTGCTGGGCGTGGGACACCATGACCAACAGCCGGAGCTCGCTCTACTGGGGAGATCTGCGGCGGGTCGGGGATATGCTGGCTTTCTTCCACGACGCTTCCGATCCGCAAAAGGGGCTGCCCCATGGCTTTTCCTACGATTTTACCCCCACGTATTATTACCCCCTGCCGGCCCAGGGGTTCTATATCTGCATATTGCATCAATATATCGTGTTTGGCGGCGAGAGGGAGCGCGCGGAGAAATATTACCCCTTCGCGAGGACGCTCTACCTGCGGATGCTGACCAGCGAGGCCGGACAGACCGGCCTGGGAAGCGGCCTGTCCCTCTTCCCTGATTTCACCCGTTACATGGGCGAAAACGGACACGACCTCAGCTCCATGAACAATACCTTGCTCTACTGTTCCTCGCGGGCGATGGAATATCTGGCCCTCTATTTCGGCGACAGAAAGACCGCGGACACGGCGAGGGCTTTCTTCCTCCGCACGGAGGAAAACTACCTGAAGCTGTTTTTGGACCCGGACAAAAACATGGTGGTCAGTTCCGTGGACAGCCGCGACTATAAGAGGCGCGACTGTTTCTCCGCCGGTTCGGTCAAATGGGAAAACAATTATCTCTACGACCTGCTTGGCCCTGTCATGAACGGCTGCCTGGAAGTCTACAAAAACGGCATGGTCTGCGAGGCCGGGC
>WQUU01000011.1 GCA_009781925.1 Bacillota bacterium
CATGTGGGGCTGATCAGCCTCCTCGTCGCCGCGCCCGGCATGTTGATCGGCCTTACGCTGATCGCGCTGAAGGTCAGGGAGACCAAGCACAGCAATCTGGAGGAGATCGTATGAAAATCATCAGACCCCACATCACTTTGGACGAGGCGGAACTGGCCCCCGCAAAGCTCAAAAATATCGAGCGGGCGGCGCGGCTCTGCTACAAATCAGAGAGCAGAATGGGCGACGCGGCCTCGGAGCAGTTTTTGCGGAATATCATCAAGGCGGGGCATGAGAGCGTCATCGAGCATGAGAAGGCGACGGTCTGTTTTGTGGTGGATCGGGGCGTCTCCCACGAGATCGTACGCCACCGGATCGGAAGCTACAGCCAGGAGTCCACGCGGTACTGCAACTACGCGGGCGACAAATTCGGGAATGAGATCACGGTCATCGAGCCTTTTTTCTACGGCAGGGACGAGGCCTTGTATGCCGTCTGGGAGCGGGCCTGCCTGGAGGCGGAGCGGAGCTATCTGGCGCTTCTGGAGGGCAGCGCGCCCGAGGCCGCGCGCTCCGTGCTGCCGAATTCGCTGAAAACGGAGCTCGCTGTCACCTACGACATGCGGGAGTGGCGGCATTTTTTCCGGCTGCGCTGCGCGCAGAGAGCCCACCCGCAGATGCAGCAGGTCGCGATCCCGCTCCTGCTGAAATTCAGAGAGTATCTGCCCCCCCTGTTCGACGATATCGCATACAACGAGGCGTTTCCGCCGGAGTTTTACGGCGCAACTCTGATTTTTTCTTGACATTTGCAGGGAGAGTAGTATACTCTATATAGACTAAATTCACGCAAAAAAATATCATGCAAAGCCGAAAGGGGCCGCAAAAGATGAAAATTGCCAGAAAGATCGCCAGTATCGTTTTGTTGGTGTTTGCCGTTGGGTTTTTGGTGCATGCCGTATGGTTCTTTATCCAGTGTGTAAACTACGTCGCATCGCTCATGAGCTCCGGGCAACTCGCCTTCCCCGCAAATTTCTTTGACATTTACAACGTTTACTTTACAAACTTCGGGCCGTCCGCCGCCTATGGGCTGCTCCTGCTCGGGGTCGGGCTCCTCTTGTGGCCGCGGAAGTGCCCGAGAAAGGCCGACACTGAGGTCATCACCATCACTGGAGCCGGCGCGCCCGAAGAGGTTGACGAGACCGCCGACGCGCAGTTCTGGGGCGCGCCCGCAGCGGACGCCACAGCAGCGGTAGAAAATGCCGCGCCAGTCGCGGAGAACGCCAAAGCGGAAGCCGGGAACGCCGAAGCTGCCGTAGAAAATGCCGCGCCGGTCGTGGAGAACGCCAAAGCGGAGGCGGAACACGCGGCGGAGACCGCCGCGGAGAAGCCGGCCGAGATCAAAGCCGCCGTGGAGGAAAAAGCGGCGGAAGTGGAGTCCGAAGTGAAGTCGGAAATCAAGTCGGAAGTGAGCGCGATCACACACGAGTAAAAACCAGGGACTTGTTGCAAAAGCGGTTTTAGCAAAACGCAAGAACGGGTCGTCCGGGAGGCCGACCCCTACAATATGTGCTGCATGATGTAGGGGTCGGCGTCCTCGATGACCCGTTTTGCTACAACCCGCTTTTGAATTTGGCAACAGTCCCTTGATTTTTATGCCCTACTTAGTAGTCAGGCATGAGGCGACCCCTCCGTCGTTTCATTGCATATTCCACTTATTGCGAGATACGCAAATATTCCTTTAATCCGTTTTGTAACACCTGTGAGAAATTGACTCCCGCCTGTTCCGCTTCAACATTCAGCCAATAGGGAATCGAAAGTGTTTTTTTGACAAAGCGGTTGTTGAGCCGCTCCCGCACAGTCGGTATAAACACCTCAACGAGCAATGGAATTTTTCCCTTTTCAATTTTTAAATCTGTAATTTTTGTCGGTTCAGGAATTTTGTCCCCATCGCGCTCCATGCCCCAGAGGTGCAAACCCATCGCCTCACGGGCATTTTTTACGGCTTCCTCAGTGTTGTCCGCACAGGGCAGACAGCCCGGTAGATCAGGAAACTCTATTGAAATTCCATCCTCTTCATAGGCCAAAATTGCCGGATAGATGTAGGCGTCTTTCAAAGTAAAACCCTCCTATTAACTTAATCGTATCACGTATTTTATTACGTGTCAACGGATGATTGAAACTTCTATTTTGATTTCCCGGCCGGAGCTGATATAATCGCATCTATCAAGTTCTGATGAAATGAGCGGTACGCGGACATGAGAGACAGGACGCCGTTTTGAACGCGCGCCCTGTTTCTCATCCTATCTGGGCCCTCTTCCCGCGCCCAGGCCCGCGCCGTTTTCCGCGCCGGCGGGCTTGTTGCGCTTTCTGTTCGTCTGGCTCAAATTCGCCGGGTTCGTCGGGCGCTCGACGTTGTCAGTCTGCCGCTTCTTTTTTGACACTGCATTCACCTCGGCAGTAGGTTGTGTACAAATGCCGCGATTATGAATATGATGAATCGAGACAAAATCTCATAAAGAAAGTAAAATATATGTGTAAAATCTTTTTAGGCAGAAACGGGAACAGGGATATGACTGTCATCGGCTTCCTTCACTACAGAAAAAAACCGACCAATAAGGCGTATGCCTACGCGGCGGTCGCGAAAGCCGAGGGCGCGGAACTTCTCTATTTTTCTCCCGGCGCGGTGGATTTTGCGCAGAGAAAAATTGACGGATATCAGTATCAAAGCGGGGCATGGGCGGAGGTACGCAGTGATTTCCCGGATGCTATCTGCTATTTTGCCAAGTTCTCCAAAGCGCGCCAGCAAGAAGTCGTCCAGAGACTTTTCAGG
>WQUU01000012.1 GCA_009781925.1 Bacillota bacterium
CTTCGGCCTCCTGCCAAAGGATGGGGCTCACAGTATGCAGCAGTACACCACGAACTACTACCCCTTCGTCTTTGGAAAACAGCTGAATACAGACCAGGGCTATCTGACCCTCGCCGTCCATGGCGGCTCTTATACCTATTACGACCGGGACAAGAGCCTCCCCAACATGGGCTATGACTTCTACGCCGCGGATCACGGGATCACTTTAATCAACCCGACCTATTGGCCGACCTCGGACGTGGAACTGGTAGACGCTGTCGCGGACAAGTTTATCGGTCAGCCACAGCCCTTCAATGTTTACTATATGACGATCAGCGGGCACCAGTATTATACCTTCAGCGGGAACATGATGTCCTATAAACACGAGAATGACGTGGCCGGCCTGCCCTATTCCGAAGGGCCGCGGGCCTATATCGCCTGTCAGATGGAATTTGACCAGGCCGTGAAGGATCTCATCGACCGGCTGACAGCCGCCGGAGAGATGGACAACACGGTACTCGTCATCTCCGGCGACCACTACCCCTATGGGCTGCAGGACGGACAGGATATCTCAAAGCTTGAGGAGCTCGCCGGCGGCCCCATCGACCAGGACTTTGAACTCTACCACAGCACCCTGATCATCTGGAGCGGGGACATGAAGGAGCCCATCGAGGTCGACAAGCCCTGTTACTCCATCGACCTCCTGCCCACTCTGTCGAACCTGTTCGGCCTGCCCTATGACTCGCGCCTTCTGATGGGCCACGACATTCTCTCCGACTCCGCCCCCCTGGTGGTCTTCAGCAACCGCAGCTTCATCACGGACAAGGGCCGCTACAATGCCAGGACGGACACCTTCACCCCGGCGGATGGCGCGGACTTTGGCAGCCAAACCCCGGACGATTATGCCAAACAGATGCTGAGTCAAGTTCAGGCGATGTTCAAGTACTCGGGAGCAATTTTGGACAACGACTATTACAAGCACGTGCTGGGGTGATAAAAAGTGAAGGGCGAATACGGAAATTGTATTCGGCCCTGTTGACAAATGTTCAGTTTTCTGATAGCGTAAGAGTGTAAGTAAGAGGATGAACGCTAGGCGGTTAGCCAAAGCAGGATAGTTTCAAAAGTGCAAAAACAACCGCTTCGGTCAGCGTCGTTGGCGGTTGTTTTTGTTGTTCCGGGAGCGCTCGCCTTTGCCGCGGTCGGCGCGGACGATAAGTACGATGAGACTCATCAGCGAGATCAAAAGACTCGCAAACGCGATCATCAGGTACAACGCTTGATAGACACTCAATGCTCTCGGCTCTCGCACAGACAGATAGAAACTGTGCAAGAGCATTTTTGCTTTCTGAACCTATTCTCACACCACAACATCGTGCATGATCCACTGGCCGTCCGCGTCTTCGTGTACGATGTGTTCATCACGCGGATACAAGCCGTGTTCATCCACGTCGTCCCGGAAATACTCGGATAAGTCGTACATATACAGTTGATACAGATTAACGGCCGCCTCTTTTTCAGTCGCCTCCGCCCTTTGAATTACAACCATCTGTGTCTCTCTCCCCTACCTCAAATATCCTCCGCTTAAACTCCGTACGTCGCTGACGGAAACCACCGCCTCCGGATGGAACTTGCTCGTCAGCTTTACGGCCTCCGGAATGCGCTTGCGCCGCAGCTGTACCAGTACAACATGCTTCCGCTCGCCGCTGACACTGTGTCCGTCCAGGATCGTGACGCCGAAATCCTGTTCCCGCAGCAGCCGCGCCATGTGGTCACCCGCCTCCTCCGGGAGGACGATCTGCATGGAGGTATAGCCCACGGCCATCCACTGCTCGATCGTGCTCCCCGCGATCATGCCCGCGGCGTAGGCCAGGACATAGAAGACCACTTTCCACGGATCCTGCGTCATATTCGAAAGAATCGTGTTGATCAGAATGACCCAAATGGTCAGGGAAACCAGTCCACTGAACGCGCCGGGGAACTTTTTCCCCTTCCCGATGAAGACGATGCGCAGCGTGTCGAAGCTGACCTCGATCATTTTCCCGAAGAAGATAATAAAATAGACCCAAATTCCCGTAATTCCAAACATTGTATCTTGGCGCCTTCCTAAAAAAGTTATTTGCCGTCAATCGGCAGCTCTATGATCTCCAGGCCCTGGCGCAGGGCGTAGAGATAGGTGCGCATCGTGCCCCCGGCGCTGCCGTTGTAGGCGGCGATGAGCACCGAGGAGCTGTCCACCATGTAATAGTTGCGGCGCAGCATGCAATCCGGACTGTAATGCGTCTGCACCATGGTGATGTAGTCGCAGTTCTCGCACAGGCGGCGGTAGCGCGCCTGATCGGCCGCGCTCCAGCCCTCCGCCTGACCCTCCCAGGGGATGGCCGCCTCCAGCGTGACGTCGGGGTGCTCCTCCCGCAGGCGGATCACCGCCTCGCAAAAATAGACGTCGCAGCCCAGCGCCATGCCGCAGAGAAAGTGCCGCACACCGGAACTATATACCGCCTCCGCCGCGTCATAGATGGCCTGCTTGAGTTTTTGACAGGCGGGATCGGCCTCGTTCTCCCCCCAAGGCAGCTTGTTGGGCCGGTGTCCGGTAAAGGCGCAGTTCTTCTCTTTTGAGGTTATGACACGCATTGGCATACAAAAGTTCCCACTGGTTTAGATATTTTGTGGTAAAATAGATGTGTATTCTTGGATAAATCGCACAATTTCCTGCTGACAGCGCTCCCGATCCAGAAGGCAGGACATGCAGTGTCCCGCGCCGGGGACAATGAGAAGCCGCGGCGCGTTGGATCCGCCGCGCCCCACAGAGATACCGGCCTCATAGTTTTGCCGGCTCATCTCACAGGGCACCATGCGATCCGCGTCCCCGTGGATCAGCAGCACCGGCAGCTTACCCGCGCGCATGGCGTCCAGAGTGGAGGCGGCGTCCATATCAAAGCCGCCCAGAAACCGCGCCATTGGCCAAAGCGCCGACACGTAGGCCCGCGCAAACAGGTTGCGCCGCTTGCTGAGTACCGCCGTAAAAATCTCTCTGGGCGTGGTGAACCCGCTGTCCGCGATCACACCCCGCACCTGCTTTGGCAGGTCGAGGCCGGAGGCCATGAGCACCGTGGCCGCGCCCATCGACCCGCCGCTGAGGATGATCTCGCTGTCCTCCCCCAGCCGCCCGGCCAAATATTCCGCCCAGCGCCGGCAGTCAAGGCGCTCTTTCACGCCAAAAGTGACACGGTATCCGCCGCTCAGGCCATGGGCCCGCTCGTGGACGAGCAGGATGTTCAGCCCCATCTCGTGGTAGAGCCGCGCGGCGACGCCGAACATAAAGGTCGCGCTGGCGCGGTAGCCGTGCATGAGCAGGACGGTGATCTTGGACTCCGCGAAAGATTCTTCGCTGCGCTCAGAATGACAGATGGGAGTCCGCTCAGAATGACAGGCGGGGAGATACTCCCCCACGAGCTTGATTCCGTCGTGGGCCTTGATCTCCACCCGCTCCCTATTCTGCGCCAAAAGCCAGTTTTGCCCCGCCATGACTTCGTCCCGATAGCGCGGCCAGGTTTTCTTGCCCACCGCCATCCGCGGCGAAAACGTCCCGCTCGGCCAGCGCAGGATGATCATACAAAAGTCGAAGAGGGAAACAAAGATGTAAAAACCGAGGAGAGATATGATTATGTAAACTACTAGCATCTAAGCAACTCCTCATTGACAATTAGGCATTATTGTGGTACAATTGAGATACATTAATCAGGTGGTGAATGGTATGCCCAAAAATGAATTTATCCGGGCACGGGTGGATGAGAATCTAAAGAACAACGTGGACATCATCTTTTCTGGTCTCGGGCTGACAATGACCGACGCGATTACACTGTTTTTAAAACAATGCGAATTACGGAAAGGCCTCCCGTTTGAAGTCAGATTCCCAAACGAGGAAACTGTCCGGGTATTTGAGGAAACCGACCGCGGTATCAATCTCAAGCGCTACGCGGGCGCCGAAACGCTGTTTCGGGATCTCGATATCTGATGCGAAACCCTGTAACCACAAACCGCTTTGTGCGGGACGTGGCTCTTTGCAAAAAGCGCGGTTTTGACAGTGGCAAATTGCGTTTTGTCATGGATGAACTCATCCATGAGCGCCCGCTGCCGTTTGCTCAACACGACCACATTCTCACTGGGAATTACATGAATCGCCGGGAGTGCCACATCGCGCCGGATTGGTTGCTCATTTATAAGCTTCAGGGTGATGACATCATTTTTGAGCGCACGGGCTCACACGCCGATCTGTTTCGCTGAAAAACGGGACAGATTTTTGCGCTACTTCCCCGCCTCATACCACGCTACGAGCAGATCCACGCAGGCCCCGTAACTTTTCATCCCCAGTTCCTGCCCGTTGCTCTGCAAAAAGTTGCCGTACACCGCCGCGCTCACGGCGGCGGCCTTGGTCTGGAACTGCGCCCAGTAGGCGCCGTTCGCGCTGAGGTCGGCGATGACGGAGGCGTTCAGCGTACCGGCCACCTTGTAGTACAGCTCCTGATCCGCCCCATAGAGCGCGTTGGCCAGCTCATTGTAGGCCAGCAGCGCAGAGCTGTAGACATACATGTCGTTTCCGCTCTTCGTGCCCGCGATGACCGCGACAAAATTGGCCTCGTCCTCCGCTGCCACACCCCGCTGATGCGCCAGCTCGTGGGCGACTGTGGCGGGCAAAAAGGCGCGCGGCGCGTCAATGTTCAGGTTGGCCTCCCCCGTAAAGGGGAAGAAAAAGCCGGTGAAGTTGATCTCACTCATGAGTTTCGAAAACACCATGGGTTTCGGCCGAAGATCCCGCCCCGCCAAAACGGGAAATATCTCCACCGCGTTGGCGTAGATGCCCGGCGCGGCGGCAAAGATGTCCTGGACGCTCGCGTCAAAGACGCCATTCGCATCCCGCTGAACCTTGCCACTGGCCGCGTTGACGATGCCCGCGTAGTATACCGTCGTATCATAGAGCTCCTGAGCGCTGACCGGCTTGACGCCGATCCCGGCGCGCTCCGCGAAGCTGTCCGCATAGTAGAGCGACGACCAGAGGAGACTGTAGCCGCTGAAGATCACAAGCCCCGCCGTCAGCAAGCTGAGCAACACTTTATACAGCCGCGCCCACCGCCCCTTTTTGCGGATCATCTGCACGACTGTGTATATTATGTAAACTAATACTAAGGCGCCCAGCGCGGCATACAGCCATTCCGCCAGAGAGAACGGAAAAATGTTTGTGACCATTCCCAGAAAGCGGTGGTATGGCCTGACAATGCCTTGCACAAAAGCGTTTACGAGCTCCCGCTGGTTCCGCAGAGCGTAAAACAGCGCGAGGCCCAGAATTGATAGAAGTAATACAATATGCCGCGCCGGACAAAGCAGAAACCACTGTTTCAGCTTACCCCGGCGCCTTTCCTGCGTCCGCATGTGAATTCTCCTATATCTCCGGGTAATTTCACTTCTGACGCTATTATAACATAATATCTTACATTTGTCTAGCTGTACATCTTCCCAATTACGAAATTTACCAGCGACGCCGGGAGCAAGCGCGCGGCAAAAACCAAAACCCTATACTGCGCCCCGGTCACATAGAAGGGCCTGGGGCGTTTCGCCTCGGCGGCCCGGAGAATGTATCGCGCCACGGCCTCGGCGGTCATGCCGTGCTCCTCGTCGTGTTCCATGACCGCCACGGCGCGGGTATCCCGCCCGGCGTAGAGGTTTTGAGGGTCGGCGGCCTTCTCCCTGGCGGCGGTAAAACCGGTTCTCGCGTCCCCCGGCATGACCGCGCAGGCCTTGACGCCAAAAGGTCTGAGTTCAATACGCAGGGCCAATACGAGGTCGTTGACCGCCGCCTTGGTGCAGGAGTAGAAAGCCTGAAACGGGATCGCCATGGGCGCGGCCACGCTGCTGACACAGACGACAGTTCCCCTACTCTCTCTCAGATAGGGCAGCGCCGCCTGGACACAAAAGAGCGTCCCGAAGAAGTTCACGTCAAAAATTTTCCGCGCGGCGGCCTCTTCCGTGAGCTCCACGGGTCCCGAGATCCCCATACCCGCGTTGAGTACCAAAACGTCAATCCGCCCCGCCGCGGTATGTACGGCCTCTATGGCGGCTTTGACGGAGGTCTTGTCGCTCACGTCGCAGGGGATGTGGGCGACGCCCTCCTCCCCTTTTCCGCCGCGGCTCAGGTCAAAAACCGAAAAACCCTTTTTCGCGAACATTCGCGCGGCCTGCTGGCCGATGCCGGAGCTCCCTCCGGTGATGACCGCTACCTTGCCCATATCTGCGGAAACCTCTCTAAAACGCCGCCCATGATGTCCAGCGCCTCGTCCAAAAGTTCCTCGGTGTGCGTCGCCATATAGCTGGTGCGCAGCAGGCAGTCTTTCGGCGGCACCGCCGGCGGGAACACGGGATTCACATATACCCCGGCGTCATAGATGTCCCGGTTGATTGCCAGGGTCGTGTCCATATCGTCGGTGTAGATGGGGATGATGGGTGTCTCCGACACGCGGATGCGCACACCCCGGTCGAGGAAGCCCTTGCGCATGTGAGCGGAGAGAGCGCCGAGCCGCTTCACAATCTCCGGATTTTTCCGCAAATACCGGAGGGCAGCCAGCGCCGTGGCGGCATTGGCCGGGGTCATGGACGCGGAGAAGATGAAGGGGCGGGAGTTGTGCTTGACATAGTCCACGACAAGTTCGTCCGCCGCCATAAAGCCCCCCAAACTGGCCAGAGACTTTGAGAAGGTGCCCATGATGATGTCCACGTCCTCCTCCAGGCCGAAGTAGCTGGCCGTGCCCCGGCCTCCCTCACCGATGACGCCGAGGGCGTGGGCGTCGTCCACCATCACGCGCGCGCCGTATTTCTTCGCCAGGGCGACGATTTCCGGCAGTTTGGCGATGTCCCCGCCCATGCTGAAAATGCCGTCCGTGATGATGAGCCTTCCGCCCTCCTCAGGCAGGCTTTGCAGGATTTTCTCCAGATCCTCCATGTCCCCGTGGCGGTAGCGCTTCATCGTCCCATAGCTGAGTTTGCAGCCGTCATAGATGCTGGCGTGGTTCTCCCGGTCGCAGATCACATAGTCGTGTCGGCCCACAATGGCGCTGATGATGCCGAGGTTGGACTGAAAGCCGGTGGAAAAGGTCGTGGCGGCCTCCTTGCGCAAAAAGTCCCCGAGCTCCGCCTCCAGTTCCAGATGCAGACTGAGGGTTCCGTTCAAAAAGCGGGAGCCGCTGCAGCCGGTGCCGTATGTGGTGATGGCCCGGAGACCCGCCTCGATGACTTCCGGATTCGTCGTCAGGCCCAGATAGTTGTTGGAGCCCAGCATGATCCGGCGCTTGCCCTCCATGATGACCTCCACGTCCTGCCTGGACTCCAGCGCATGAAAATAGGGGTAAATTCCGGCCGCCCGCGCCTCCCGCACAAAAGTATAGGACTCACATTTTTCGAAGATGTCCATGAACTTTCCTCCGTCTCTTTGGTACATTGGTATACACGCGTATGTTACACCACCGCAGCCCGGATGTCAATCGAAATCGCCGCCCAAGCGGGCTATTGCCCTTTTCCCTATCCCCCGCGGATCGTCATCTTCACATCCAACAGTTTGGCCGGCACATAGCTAAAATAAATATCATAGGTTACCGTGCTCTCCCCGTCTGAAAACGCCTGCGTATACGTAACCTGACCGGTCTTCACGTATGCGCCCGACATCTCCAGTCCCGTGAGCGCCGCAAAGGCGGTCAGCATCTCATTCAGCGTCTCCGGCACACCGTTTACATTCTGAAAAGAATCCAGCGTTTGCAGCGGAAAGCTGCTGGCATAAAAATAGTAGACGGCTCCGGTGTCCGCGTCCGCGTCGATCGTAAAATAGTTTTCCCACAACCCCTCCCACCTTTTTTCGTACTTGACGAGGCGGATGGCGTCGCCGTCTCCGGTGTTCAGGACGTAGTGGGTCTCCTCCTCCTTGGTCACGGTCGGATTCTCGGCGGTGTCGATTAAAAACAGTTCTGTGACCGCGCGGATTGCCGAAGCCGCCTTTTCCG
>WQUU01000013.1 GCA_009781925.1 Bacillota bacterium
TGCGGCGTCCTCGGAATAGTCCGCAAGCCGATCTGCTGCGTAATCTGTGTTCCCCGTGGGTTTGGACATGGTGTCACCTCCTTGATATTGATACATCCGACAAAACGGATAAATCCGTTCCCTGCAATCAAAACCGGTTCATGACCCCCAGAAAGGAGATCACCGCGAAAATCGCGGAGACGCTGAAAAACAGCACAAAGAGCCCCTTTTCGCTCCACTTCTTCCCCGACCATCCGCCCAGCTCCAGATGGTGGTGCAGCGGGGCCATTTTGAAGAAGCGCTTGCCGTGGGTGGCTTTGAAATAGACGACCTGGATGATGTCGCTCAGGGTCTCGATGATGTAGACCATACCCAGAGGGATGAGGATCAGCGGCATATCCATGGCGAAGGCCAGGCCGCAGACCGCGCCGCCCAAAAAGAGCGAGCCCGTATCCCCCATGAAAATCTTCGCGGGGTTAAAATTATAAAGGAGAAAACCCAGAAGCCCCCCCAGAAGGCCGGAGGCGAAAATGCCCATCGAGAGATACTGGCTGCCCCATTTCAGGGCGATGACGGCGAAGGCGAGGCACACCGGAATCGTGGTGCCTGTGGCGAGGCCGTCCACCCCGTCTGTGATGTTCACAGCGTTGACCGTCCCCACAATGATAAAGGCGGCCAGGACAATGTACAGCGGCTGCCAGATGTGGACGCTCACATTCCAGAAGGGGATATAGACCTCCGGCCGCAGCGAACCCGTGAGCTGCAGCAGCAGAATAAACGCGAGGGCGACAACCAGCTGCAGCAGAAATTTCTGTTTGGCCTTCAAGCCCAGGTTCTGCTTTTTGTGGAGCTTTTCGTAGTCGTCCAAAAAACCCACGGCCCCGAAGATGAGGGCCAGGAGCAGGACATAGAGGTGCCTGAAATCCCCCTGCCGCATGGCGCCCCAGCCCGACACGAGGCAAACCACGGCGACGGCTACGACGAACATGAGTCCACCCATGGTAGGCGTGCCGGTCTTTTTCATGTGCCAGGTGGGGCCATCCTCCCGGATCGCCTGACCCACCTTGATTTTTCGCAGAAATGAGACCAGGAACAGTCCGAAGACCGCCGATATTGCAAATCCGGCGGCAAGGGCGATCAGGAGGTCAATTAGCATATGGATTTTCCCCTAATACTTGATTCGTCATTGCGAGGCGGCTGTCCTTGCCGCCGTGGCAATCCAGGCCCTGGATTGCTTTGCCTCGCTCGCAATGACGGGCGGAATGGATCAATCCGTTCCCTGCGATTTTAGATGTTCCGCGACGATTTCTCTCTCGTCCATGTGGCGCTTCGTCTTGCCCACGATCTGATAGGTCTCGTGGCCCTTGCCGGCCAGCAGGAGAATGTCTCCCGCCTGGTGGTGATCCATGGCCCAGCGGATGGCCTCCTCCCTGTCCTCGATGACCTTGTGCGGTGTATGCGTCCCTTTAAGGCCCGCCACGATCTGCGAAATGATGGCGGAGGGTTCCTCCGTGCGCGGGTTATCCGAGGTGACGATCACAAAATCCGCAAGCTTTGCGGCGATTGCCCCCATGAGGGGGCGCTTGCCGCGGTCCCGATCCCCGCCGCAGCCGAAGAGTACGACCAGGCGGCCGGTTGCGACCTCTTTGAGCGTCTTCAAGGCATTTTCCAGGGCGTCCGGTTTGTGGGCATAGTCGATCACAATGCTGTAGTCCGCGCCCACCGGCACGAGCTCCATGCGGCCTTTGACGCCCTCGGCGCTCTCCAGGCTCGCGCAGACATCCCGCAGCGGGAGGCCCAGCAGCAGGCCGCAGGCGATGACCGTCAGCGCGTTATATACGGAAAAGCGACCGGGGATGGGCAGGCCTGTTCTTTGCAGCTCCCCGTTGTAAAGGGCACAGAAGCGCACGCCGCCGGCGCAGAAGCGCGGATCCTTCCCCAGAAGCTCCGCCTCATTTTTGTTCAGCGCGTAAGTCAGGTATTCACAGCCCGGCGCGCCCAGCATCAGCGGGGCGTAGGCGCTGTCCAGATTGACCGCCCCGCGTCTGGCCTGCCAAAACAGCATGGCCTTGGCCGAGGCGTAGTCCTCCATGGTTCTGTGGAAGTCCAGGTGATCCTGGCTCAAGTTTGTAAAGGCGGCGACGTCAAAGGTCAGGCCCGCCACCCGATCCAGAACCAGCGAGTGGGAGGAGACCTCCATCACCACGTGGGTGCAGCCGGCGTCCTTCATCTGCCGGAAGAGCTTTTGCAGTTCGTAGGACTCCGGAGTCGTGCGCTCCGCGGGTAACACGGTAGATTGTATCATATTCTGGTTGGTGCCGACAAGCCCCACTTTTCCGGAAACGCAAACTTCCAGCATGTGCTTTAGAAGCATGGTGCCGGTGGTCTTGCCGCTCGTCCCCGTGACGCCGATGAGGGTCATCGATCCGGCGGGGTCGCCGAAGTAGTTTTTTGAGAGCAGCGCCAGTGTGAGGCGGCTGTTTTCGACCAAGACATAGGGCATAGGCTCCGGGCGAGTGGGGGCGGCGCCCGTGGACGGCGCGCCGAGGGCGTCGCGCCCTACAGGGGCTTCCTCGCAGACGACGCAGACGGCCCCGTTTTTTTGCGCGGCTTCGATGAAGCGGTGCCCGTCGCTCTCAAAACCCCGGATGGCCACAAAGAGGCCGCCGGGCTTTGTATTCCGGGAGTCGTAGCTGATATCCGTAATCTCCAGCGCCGGATCGACGTGAAGCGAAAGGACATCGACGCCGGCGAGCAGTTCAGAAAGTTTCATGGTTCACCTGACTTTTTGTGTTGAGTGGGTTCCCCCTGTAG
>WQUU01000014.1 GCA_009781925.1 Bacillota bacterium
GGTCCCCCGCCGCGCAAACAGCCTTAGAATCGTCTCGGACGGTGTACTGAAGGCCGGCAGACCGGTCGTCACAAGCCCCTATCCGGGGTTTCCGACGGACGCTCAGCCCCTGCTCATGGCCGCCTGCCTCAAGGCGGAGGGGACGACCGCCTTTGTGGAGAATATCTTCGAGAACCGCTTCCGCCATGTGGAGGAGCTAAAGCGTCTGGGCGCGGACATCCGCAGGTCGGGCAACCGCGTGGCCCTTGTTACCGGTGTGCGCGGGCTCCACGGCGCGGAGGTGCTCGCCACCGACCTCCGGGGCGGCGCGGCCCTGCTCATCGCCGCCCTGGCCGCCGAGGGGGAGACGATCCTCTTTGACAGCGGCCACATCGACCGCGGCTACGATAATTTGGACGAGAGCCTGCGCAATTTGGGCGCGGACGTGGAGAAGGAACTGTAGGGAACGGATTTATCCGTTCCGATATCCCGCATGATTACGATGTTTTACGGAACGGATAAATCCGTTCCCTACCAATGAGGTACATCAAAATGGCCAATACCCCCCGGCCCCGCCGCCGCAAAAAAAAGCACAGCCCGCTGTTCGCGCCGCTGTCGTTTATCGTCATCTGCGCCGCCGTTTTTTTTGGCTTGAGCGTATTTTTCCGCGTGTCCCCAAACGGTATCGAGGTGAACGGCGCGACCCAGGATATCACTGCCGAAGACATTATTCGGGCCAGCAACATTGCGCCGGGGGACAACCTCATTTTCCTTGACCGTATTGCCGCCATCAGCCGCATCAAAATCCAACTGCCCTATGTGGAGGACGCCCAGGTGACCCGTGTCTTTCCGAACAAAGTCATCATCACCGTCAGCATCGGCGAGCGGGTCGCCTTTGTCCGTCTGGACAGTGATATTTGGGCGATCAACAAGGACAGCAAAGTTTTAGAGAAGATTGATTCATCCCAGACAGCCGGTCTCATTGAGGTCGTGGGCCTGACGCCTCTTGCCCCCAAAACCGGCGAGGTTCTGACCGCGAGCCCGGACGACGCTCCAAAGGTCGGCTACCTGGCGGATATCCTGGACGCCATCCAGACCAATCACATGCAGGCGGACGTCACGCGCATTGACATGTCAAACCCCGCCAATCCAAACTTTGACTACCTCGGGCGCTTCACCGTAAAAATGGGAGCGAACGACAATACGGCCTATAAAATCGAGGAGTTGCTCCAGGCTATCTCCCAACTCAACGCGTCCGACCCGAACGCCGCAGGTACTTTTGATATGTCCGCGCTGTCCGAGAGCGGTGCGATACACTTCAGTCCGAACTGATGAATCGCATCGAAAAGTGTCGAAAACGGGTTGTGGAATTAAATGTTTTTGCGGGCGGTTGTGTCATTTTTATAGGGTTCACATAATAAATATTGGAAATATTGCAAGAAAGTATTGACCTTTGAGCAAAGTTGATATACAATAAGATGAATTTGTCTATGATCTTAAGTTGCTAAACAATAATTGCTATAGCACCAATCAGAGAAACAATCATGGGAGGCTATGATATGTCATTTTCGCTTGAGACCGGCCCCGAGAACGTTGTCACGATCAAGGTGGTCGGCGTGGGCGGCGCGGGTAACAATGTCGTCAACAGAATGGTCAGCTCCGGAACACGGGGCGTGGAGTTCATCGCCATCAATACGGACAAGCAGGCGCTCGCCGTCTCCAGCGCGGATCAAAAGATCCAGATCGGCGAGAAATTGACCCACGGCCAGGGCGCGGGTTCCGACCCGGACATCGGCAAGCGCAGCGCGGAGGAGAGCCGCAACAACATCGCCAAGAGTTTTGAGGACGCGGACATGGTCTTTATCACGGCGGGTATGGGTGGCGGCACCGGCACCGGCGCGGCCCCGACAATCGCGGACATCGCCCGGGAGAGCGGTATCCTCACGGTGGGCGTCGTGACAAAGCCCTTCAGTTTTGAGGGAAAGCGCCGGATGGATCAGGCTCAGCGGGGCATCGCGGAGCTCCTCGGCAAGGTGGACTCTCTGCTCATCATCCCCAACGACCGGCTGAAATACGCCACCGACCAGAAGGTCACCTTCGCCAACGCCTTTGAGATCGCGGACGATGTACTCCATCAGGCGGTGACCAGTATCTCCGACCTCATCAAGAACACGGGCTTTATCAATCTCGACTTCGCGGATGTGACCACCATCATGAAGGATGCGGGTTTCGCGCATATGGGCGTGGGCCACGCCGCCGGGAAGAGCAAGGCGGAGGACGCGGCCAAGACAGCCGTCGCCAGCCCTCTGATGGAGACCTCCATTGACGGCGCGCGGGGAGTCCTGATCAACATCACCGGTTCTCTGGACATGGGCCTCGAGGATGTGGAGACCGCCGCGAATCTGGTTCAGGCGGCGGCGCATCCGGAGGCGAACATCATCTTCGGCGCCACTTTCGACGACACCATGGACGACGAGATCCGCGTGACCGTCATCGCCACGGGTTTTGACGATGTGCCAATCACCAAGAAGAAGGACGAGAAAAAGGAGCCGGAACCCAAAGTCAGGCCCTCCGGTCTTTATACCGCGGCCCAGGAGCGCGCGGAAGTCAAATCCGAGCCGGGATCCGAGCCCGAGCCCGAGTCCGAACCGGAAAAAAAGCCCGCCCCGGCGGAAGAAGATCCCTTTGACAGCATCTTTAAAATATTTAACTCCAGATAAGCATATACTAAAAATAAGGACAGAGTAAAACGGGTCGTCGAGGACGCCGGCCCCTACATACGCGGTGATAGAGA
>WQUU01000015.1 GCA_009781925.1 Bacillota bacterium
GAAACTGGGGGGCGGACACTTCCAGATCATCGCCGGGCCATGCAGCGTGGAAAACGAAGCGCAGATCATCGGCGTGGCGGAGGCTGTGAAGCGCGCCGGGGCCACCCTGCTGCGGGGCGGAGCGTTTAAACCCCGCACTTCGCCCTATGACTTCCAGGGCCTGGGGGCCGAGGGGCTGAAACTCCTTCTGCAGGCGAAGGCAAAGACCGGCCTGCCCGTGGTCACAGAGATCATGGACGTGAACACCCTGCCGTTGTTCGAGGACATCGACGTGCTGCAGGTGGGGGCCCGGAGTATGCAGAACTTTGAGCTGCTCAAGGAGTTGGGACACACCGATAAGCCTATCCTGTTAAAACGCGGCCCGGCCAATACGCTCAAAGAGCTGCTCATGAGCGCGGAGTATATCATGTCCGGCGGCAACGAGCAGGTGATCCTCTGTGAGCGGGGCATCCGGAGCTATGACACCGTCACCCGCAACACGCTCGATCTGTCCGCCGTGCCCCTGCTCAAGGAGATGAGCCACCTGCCTGTGGTGGTGGATCCCAGCCACGCCACGGGCCTCGCCCGGCTGGTGCAGCCTATGTCGCTGGCCGCCGCCGCGGCTGGGGCGGACGGGCTCGAGATCGAGGTGCACAACGATCCCGCCCACGCCCTTTGCGACGGGGCCCAGTCCCTGACGCCGGAACAGTTTGCGGCGGCCGCGGAAAAAGTACTGCGGGTATTGGAGGCGGTGCGGTGATGGAGGAGATAACTTTTACCGTCGGCATCGTGGGCCTGGGGCTCATCGGCGGTTCCATGGCGAAGGCATATCGGGCGGCGGGTCATCGGGTATTGGCCGCCGAGACGAACCGAAAAATTTTTGACTTTGCGGTGCTCTCCGGGGTCGTGGCAGGGGAGCTCAACGACGATACCGTCTCCGAATGCGCGCTGATCCTCATCGCGGTCTATCCCAGGGCGGCAATCCGCTACCTGGAGGAAAAGGGGCAAACCATCCCTCCCCGTGCGGTGGTCATCGACTGCTGCGGTACAAAGCGGGGGGTCTGCGCGGCGGGTTTCCAAGCGGCAAAGGCGTACGGGTTCACCTTTGTGGGCGGACACCCCATGGCGGGTACGGAGCGATCCGGTTTCAAATACAGCAAGGCCACGATGTTCAAGGGCGCGTCCATGGTGCTTGTGCCACCGGTATATGACGATATCCGGCTCCTGGAGCGGGTAAAAAGACTCCTGGCCCCGGCGGGCTTCGACAGTTTGACCGTGACGACCGCCGAGAGACACGACGAGATGATCGCTTTCACCTCCCAGATGGCCCATCTGGTGTCCAACGCCTTTATCAAGAGCCCCACCGCGCGGTCGCACAGCGGTTTCTCCGCCGGAAGCTATAAGGATTTGACCCGGGTGGCCTGGCTGGACGAGAAGCTGTGGACAGAGCTGTTTTTGGAAAACCGCGCAAACCTCCTGCGGGAACTGGATGGTTTTTTGGTCAATATGGCTGACTATCGCGACGCGCTGGCGGCGGAGGACGGGGAGACCATGCGCGCGCTGCTGCGGGAGGGCAAGGAGATCAAAGAGGAAGTGGATCGGTAGGGCAGGGAAATAGGTAATAGGGAATGGTGAATAACTGTAGGGGCCGCACACCGGGCGGCCCGCTGCACGAGAGGCGAAACGAATGCGCGTTTGCATTTTAATGAGCAGCCCCCGGCTCGGGGGCAACACCGCCGAGCTCTGCAAGCCGCTTATCGGCGAGTTGACGGCGGGCGGGGCGGAGGTTGACTATATCCCGCTGCTGGACAAAAAAATAGCGCCCTGTCTGGGCTGTTATCACTGCCAAAACGTGGCGGGGGAGTACGGCTGCATCCAGCAGGACGACATGCAGGAGCTGGTCGGGCACATTTTGCCCGCGGACGTGCTGGTATTTGCCACGCCGATCTACACCTGGCAAGCCACGCCCCAGCTCAAAGCGGTCATGGATCGGATGTACGGCGTCAACAAATTCTACGGCACGGCGTCCCGCGCGGTGCTGAACGAGGGGCAGGCCTACGCCCTGCTGGCCACCTGCGGCTATGAGCTCGACTACGGCGCGGGTCTGCTGGACGAGGGCATCCGCCGCTGGTGTGCGCACTCGGGCTTGCCCTATCTCGGCATGTACGCCGTCCGGGACGAGGATAATTTAGCGTCGTTCCGGACAGAAGAGGCGAGGGAAGGGGCGAAGGCGTTCGCGCGGAGGATTTTGGGACTGTAGGGGACGCACACCCGGGCGTCCCGTGTTCCCTGTAAGGGCCGATGCCCACATCGGTTCGCTCCCTTGCCATAGCGGCGCGATGTGGGCATCGCGCCCTACAACGGGCGGGCGATTGATATTGGATGCGGGCCGCCCAGTGTGCGGCCCCTACAATTTTATCCCTTCCGCTCCACCTTTCTCACGTTCTTCTCAAATTTCTGCCGCGCCCCCATAACCTCATGGCCGCAACCTAGACAGCGGAGTTTAAAATCCGCGCCGATCCGGAGCACCTCCCAGCGGGATTCCCCGCAGGGGTGCTTTTTTTTCATGGTAAGAATGTCTCCGATTTGAATATCCATAGTATCAGTAACGCCTCCGACAGCTATTATTAGACGACATAACACAAGATATTGTAGTTTTATGTAGACAAATAACGATAATTAATCAATATCTTGTAGTGCGAGCGGTTATTTACAGGAGCGCATGCTATTACTATAAGCAATAAGAGCTAATATTAAAATATTTTGACTATAATAATAAAATTAAATCTTATTATTAAATAATTGAAGTATAGAAAAGCCTGAAACCATGCGGGTTCAGGCCTTTTTAATCGTATCCCAATACTGTTTCGCCGTCTGTTCGGACTTGTTGTCGCCGTACTCGTAGTATTCCGCGTCTTTGAGCGCGTCGGGGAGGTATTGCTGCCTGACCCAGTGGCCCGGATAGCTCTGGGCATATTTGTAGCCCTGCTCCCGCTCAAAGCCGGCGCCGTCCGCGTGGACATTTTGCAGTTCCCGGGGAATGGGGCCGGTCTTGCCGCGCCGCAGGTCTTCGAGTGCCCGGTCGATGGCGGTGATGCCGGAGTTGGACTTCGGCGCGGTAGCCAGGAGGATCACCGCGTCGGCCAGGGGGAGCCGCGCCTCCGGCAGGCCCAGCTGGGTCGCGGCGTCTACGCAGGCCTTGACGATGGGGATGGCCATGGGATAGGCCAGGGCGATGTCCTCGCAGGCGGAACAGAGGATGCGCCGGCACGGGGAGAGGAGGTCGCCGGCCTCCAAAAGCCGCGCCAGGTAGTGGATTGCCGCGTCGGGGTCGGAGCCCCGGATGGACTTCATCAGGGCGGAGAGGATGTCGTAGTGGTCGTCGCCGTCCCGGTCATAGCGCATGGCGCTGCGCTGGGAGACAGCCCGGGCGTCCGCCAGGGTCAAGTGGACAGCGCTATCCTCCTTGACTGAAGCGGCGGAAAACAGAAGCTCGACCGCATTGATAGCCTTGCGGGCGTCCCCGCCGCTTTTTTGGGCGATGTACGCGAAAACCCCCGGCTCCGCCTCATAGGTGACATTGATACGCTCGGCGGCCAGACGCGCGGCCCGCTCGGCGACGGGGACGATTTCCTCCGCCGTGAGCTGCTTAAACTCGAAAATCGTGGAGCGGGAGAGGATGGCGTTGAACACGGCAAAGTAGGGGTTTTCCGTGGTGGAGGCGATGAGAGTGATCTTGCCGTTCTCGATGAATTCCAAAAGGGACTGCTGCTGCTTTTTGTTGAAGTACTGGATTTCATCGAGGTACAGCAGGACGCCGCCGGGGGTGAGCAGGGTATCCAGATCGCCGATGATGTCCTTGATGTCGGCGAGGCTGGCCGTAGTGGCGTTTAAACGGCGCAGGCTGCGCTGTGTGCGCTCGGCGATGATCTGGGCCACCGTGGTCTTGCCTGTGCCGGAGGGGCCGTAGAAGATCATATTGGGAATCTGGCCGCTCTCTATCACGCGGCGGAGCATCCCGTTCTCGCCGAGAATGTCGCGCTGGCCGACTACGTCGTCGAGAGATTTGGGGCGGATGAGATCCGCCAGTGGCCGGTAGCCGGGCATAGGGAACCCTCCTTTTTGGCTGCCCGTCATTGCGAGCGAAGCGAAGCAACCCAGTGTCCGCAGTTCTCTGGATTGCTTCGTCGCGCTGCTCCTCGCAATGACGGTTAAAATTACAGTGGCGTTTTCTGGATTTTTGCAAAACGGCGGGGATAGGCCCTCGGCGTGGGGGAGATTTTCTCAATGCGGACGACGGCATGAGTGATGTCAGAAAACGGAAGATGATAGGAAAAAATGTCGGAATTTCCTCCGCCTAGGGCGGATATGGCGCTTCGGGCCTCTGAGAGCTCCTCAGAGGCATTTTTGCCCTTCATCGCGAGGAGAGCGCCTCCCGGAGAGACGAGCGGCATACAGAGCTCGCAAAGGATGTTCAGGCGAGCCACCGCCCGGGAGACGGCGAAGCCGAAGCTCTCCCTGTGCTCCGCCGGAACCTCCTCCGCCCGCAGACAGAGGCAGGTCACATCCGCAAAGCCGAGTTTTTGGCAGACCTCGGACAGAAACTCCACCCGCTTTCCCAAGCTGTCCAGTAGGGTCAGGCGAATGGAGGGCTCCGCGATTTTGAGCACCAGCCCCGGAAAGCCCGCGCCGCTGCCCACATCGACGACGGATGCCCCACGCAAATCGGCGGCGCGAAGCGGGGTGGCGCAGTCCAGAAAATGCAGCAGCGCCACATCCCGTTCGCCGGTTATGGCGGTGAGGTTCATCACACGGCCCCGCTCCGTGAGCAGTTCGTAGTACAGGCGGAATCGGCGCAGAGCGTCCCCGTGGAGGGGGACGCCCAATTCGGCAAAACCGCCGCGTAAAAGATCTTCCATCAAGGTCTCCGATTCGTTTTTGTAGGGCGCGACGCCCTCGTCGCGCCATGCAGCAAAATTTTGGGGATACGCTTAGGTTCTGCCGTCGAAGCGCTGGCCGCACTTCGCACAGGTGACTTTGAGCTTCCCCTTGCCCCGGGGGACGCGGAGCGTGGCTTTGCAGGCGGGGCAAGTGAAAAATTTATAGTCCTTTGATTGGGCGCGCCGTTCTCTGCGGGCGGCGAAGGAGGATTTCCATTTTCCCCAGAAGCGAACAAAGCGGGCGTTCTCCTCCCGGCGTTTTTGTACGTTCCGGGAGATGATCCGAAACAGGGCATAGGCCAGCAACAGAACCGGAATGAAACTGAGCACATAGAGATTGAGCAGGGATTCGAGAAAATAAAACACAATGGCAACGATTATGGCCACGATAGCCAGTTGATCAATGCCGTTTCTCCCGATTAGCAGCATGTTAAGACGGTTTCTCATAAATATCCCTCAAATTAAGAATAAAACCTATTATTTTTAAAGGAGAAAAGAAGTGCGGAGCAGGGAAATCCGCTCCGCATAGTATAACATATTTTTGGCCTAAAGTCCAGCGTTTCAGGTTATAGAACGTCACACATCATAAAAATCATGATCGCCAATTGAAACGACAAAGTTTGGAGGAACGGCCCAGACAGCGCTGCCGATGATGGGATTCAAGTAGGAGTTGCTGTTGCCCACGGTATTGGCCCCATCCAGACAGAGCTTCGCGGCCAGAACGGACTCCGCGTTAGGGGACATATTGATCGCGCCAGTGGGGACGACATCGAACTGCCCCGCATAGAAAATGGCGTCCTTAATTGTTGTGCCATTACATAGAAAATGTGTGTTTACCCGGTTTATCACCACGGCGCCTACGCCGATTTTCCCGGTCAGAGGCTGGTTGCCGGCTTCCGAATTGATCACGCGGGAGAGCCAGTAGAGATCATCCGCGTTGTAATACTGATCCGCCGGGACGGCGGGGGCCATGTTGTCCAGGCCGATGTCGATGATTTTGTATTCGTCATTTGGGAACACATCCGCCGTAAAGGCCTTGGCCAGGGCGTCAATGGGTACGCAGACAGAGCCGTCGTACTGGATCACGCCGCTCGGCGTATAGAAACAGCGTCCGTTGACTTCCAGATAGACGGCGCCCACCTGAGCGGTGATCAGGAGGTCGGGCATCTGGGCCGTAGCGGTCTGGGAAGACTCATCCCAGCTGACGGTGATCTCCGGCACGATTGCCTCGCAAAAAACCCGGAGCGAGACATATGTAATGTTATTCACCATAAATCCGCTGCCCGCCCGGATCCCCTCTACATAGAGAGGAATCTCGGGATAGGTCACCGTCTTTTTCTCCGTCCCCTCCGCCGCACCAAAGCCGGTCAGCAGGGAAACGGCCAAGAGGACAGTGAACAGCATGATCAATATTCGCCTGCATCTTTTGCTCATTGATGCGCTCCTTCGTCTCCGTGTACTCTCCCAAAGATTCTTGGCGTGTGGTGCGGCGCACCTTCTGCCTTTGTACTTTTGCCTTTGTGCTTTGTGCATATTGCGGGGGGCGTTTTTTTACCCGTCCCCTTCTTGACCTCTCTCATTATAGCCAATTTTTGCCCCTATAATCAACTGTCAAAAAGCACAAACTATTTTTGTCGATTTAATATAAATCATCTAATTACACAATATATAGTATAATTAAATGAAAAATAGAGGGGTAAACACAAAATACATACTAAACATCTTGACGAAAATCTTTGATTCGACACAATGTCACAGCGAAATCCGGGGGATTTAGCGCCAATTGGTTCAGTTATGATATGTTATGTAAAGCTCAGCGAAGGCAGCTCCGGAGCCTCTCGGAATAAATTTTGCACAAGAGGCATATCCATGTACCATAGAGAGAGAAATACGGGAAAAGTTAAAGGCCGGAACTCCGTCAAATTGACTATTAAAGGAAAACACACGAGAGCGAGGCGGGCGGGAATGCGGAAGGGAATTGCGGGGGCTGCAATTGTAGCGTTGGGGCTGCAGCTGTTGTCCTGGACAGGAGCGGGGAAGGCGCTTTCATCATATATTCGGCAGGGGGTCTTAGACGGTCGCATTTTGACGGCGACCATCAATTTTGAGCTGGGGGGAGATCAGACGGCCGATCAGGTCACACTGTCGCCGCAGCCGAGTGAGGCGGTAAGCGCGGCGCCGGAGGCGACAGGCGCTCTGCCAGGCGCCGTACCGCGCATCTCTATTGTGACGCCGAGACCGTCCGTTACGCTCCCTTCTACGCCGACGCCGTCGGCGGAAGTATCTCCCGAGGCGTCTCCGACCCTCGGGACAATTATCCCCACCACGATTCAGGGGGGCTTGACGATCAAAAACAACACGTCCGCCGACGTGGATATGGCCGCGCTGATGGCGGAACCGCTGACGCAAACGCTGCCAAAGGACGGGCCGCAGATCTTGATTATCCACACCCACGGCAGCGAGGCCTATACACCGGACGGGACGGACAACTATGAGAGCTCGGGCGACAACAGAACCGAGGACAGAAATTACAGCGTGATCCGGGTGGGCGACGAACTGACCGCGGCGCTTACGCGCTATGGGCTCAACGTGATCCACGACAGGGGAATCTACGACTATCCGAGCTATAGCGGCTCCTATACCAAGAGCGGGGCCGCCGTGGAGAGCTACCTCTCCGAATACCCGAACATCGCGGTCGTCATTGACCTGCACAGGGATGCCCTGGGAGACGGCGATACGATATATAAAACAGTGGCGGAAGAGAGCGGGCAGCCCTCGTCACAGCTCATGCTCCTGGTGGGCACGGGGGAGAACGGGCTGCCCTTTCCCCAGTGGAAAGAAAATTTGAAGCTGGCCCTGTATCTGCAGGCGGCGGTGAGCGCGAAGTATCCGACCTTGGCGCGGCCCATAGACCTGGTACCCGAGCGCTATAACCAGCAGCTCACCACCGGCTCGCTCATTTTGGAGGTGGGTTCCTCGGGGAATACGCTCCAGGAGGCGCTCCAGGCGGTGCGGCTCTTTGCCGACGCGGTGGGCGAGCCGCTGAAGAAAC
>WQUU01000016.1 GCA_009781925.1 Bacillota bacterium
CTGTTTTTCCGCGATGTTCTCCTGGGCGAGGCCGACTTCCTCAAACAGCTGGACGAAAGAGCCCTCCGGGTCGGCCTTGTGGGTGTCGTAGTAGAGTTTGCCGATCTCCAAATAGGCTTTTTTGACATTGTCCCGCTCGCCGTTGATCTCCATACTGAGTTTGGCGATCCGCGCGTAGGTTTTCGCTGTATCCGCGGCCTTGCCGGCCACATCGCGGGTCTTGTCCGCCGCGCGGCCGAGGATATCCAGGATTTTGCTCTTGATCTCGTTCATGTCAGCCATGATATTTCCTCCTAAAAATTGGTTTATTACCTTATTATCCCTTGTCCTGATTTCCCTCCGGGGAGGAGGGGCCGGAGGCCGAGGCGGCCGCCCTGGCGTTGACCGGATTTTTGGGGTTATCCACCCAGAGCACGGAACCGTTTTTGTGTTTGATCAGCAGGACAATGAGCAGCACGGCCCCCACGGCGGCGGCGAGCGCGGCTGTCAGCTGAGAGATGGGAATACTCCCCAGTTTTAGGACATCGACATCGGCCCGGATGGACTCCAGCAGCGCCCGGCCCACGCCGTACCAGATCACATACATCAGAACCAGCTGCCCGTCGAATTTCCGTGTCACTTTTTTGGAGAAGATGTGCAGCAGCACGAGCCCCAGCACATTCCACAGGCACTCATAGAAAAACAGGGGGTGGACATAATCCGCCAAGCGGGTGGAAGGGTCGTAGAGCTGCCCGGTGTCCGGATTGATGAAGCCCATTTTCCAGGGCAGATTCGTAGCCACGCCGTAAACCTCGCGGTTGAAGAAGTTCCCCCAGCGGCCCACCGCCTGGCCGATGAGAAGACCGAAGCTGCCGGTGTCCAAAAGCGCGCCGATGGGGATTTTTTTTACCCGGCCGAAGATGGCGGCCGCGATGACCGCGCCGATCACCGCGCCGAGGATGGAGAGCCCGCCGCTTCGGATGTCCAGCATTTGCCAAAAACTGCTGTAATCGCTCCAAGTGAAGATGACGGAATAGAGCCTGGCCCCGATCACGGCGGAGGGCACGGCAAAGAGGAGCATATCGATGATTGTGTCGGACTTAAAGCCAAAATCCCTGCTGCGGCGGAGGCAGTAGAACACCGCCAGCAGAAAGCCCAGCGCGATGACCATGCCGTATAGATACAGATGGAAACCGAAGACAGAGATGTACGAGGGAGGATTGATGACAAAATTCTGTCCGAATATGGGAAAGCTGATGGAGAGTGAACGGTTATCCATGCCAGTTCTCCGCCTCCTGTGTATTGGGATAGACGATCGAGATGGCGAGGTTCTCCGGGCTGAGTTTTTGCCGGATGAAGTTCCGGACGTCGTCATTGGTAACGCACCCCAGAACCGCAAAACCCTCGAGAGGCTCAAAACCGTGAAAACAGCCCTCCGCCAGACCCGCGCAGCTGCTCTGAAAAGAGCCGAGGTTCCGCAGCCGCTCCCCATAAAACGCGCGGCGGACGCGTTCAAAGAGGGCGGGATCGAATCCGTCTGTTCCGGCGCGGCGCGCCGCCTCGCAAAAGGTATCCAGTACGGCGTCGGGGTTCTGGCTCTCGCCCATACACATCAGCGCGGCGGTTCCGGCGCTGAAATCGGCAAAAGCGGAAAAATTCGTGTTGAGCAGCCCTTCGGCGTAGAGCCGGGTGTAAAAGGGGCTGGATCGCGCGGTGAGACAGTCCATGCTGAGCTCGGCGGTGAGGCGCTCCTTGAGCGTATCCGCAGCCGGGAAATAGCGCGCGCCGAAGGCAAAAAGGGGGGCGGAGACCTCCATAACCCGCTCGATCCGTTTTTGTTCGGGACAGGGAGGCTCCGCCGAACCGTAATCGCGCTTTGGAACTTCCCCCGGCGCGGTGGGTAAAATTTCCCGGGCAATTTCGGCAATTTTTTCCGGCTCTGTATCCCCCATGACGCAGAGCGCCATGTTGGAGGGGTTATAAAACACCTTGTGGCAATCGTAGAGGGTCTTGTCGGTGATTTGGGCGATGCTCTCAATACTGCCGACGATGTTCTCCCGGATGGGGTGGTGGCTGAAGAGGCAGCCCATGAGGCCGTAGTAGAGTCTGTGATCCGGGTCGTCCTCATACATCTGGAACTCCTGGCCGATGATGCCCTGCTCCTTCTGGACGCTCTCGGGCGTAAAATACGGCGCGGAGACATAGCCGAGCAAGATGCGCAGGCAGGCCTCAAAATCCTCGGTACAGGAGAAGTGGTAGGCGGTGACGCCGGCGCCGGTGAAGGCGTTGCCCTCGGCGCCGTGGGCGTTCAGCAGGGCTTCCGCGTTGCCGCCGTCCGGCAAGTCGAACATCTTGTGCTCCAAAAAGTGGGCGACGCCGGCGGGGCTGTCGACCCATTGCCCGCCCGCCTGAAAGCGCCGATCCGCCGCGCCGTAGTGCACGGCGAGGAGGGCCATAGACTTCTGATAACCGGGCCTTGGCAAAACCCGGATCTGCAGGCCGTTTTCCAGCGTCTCAAAGTATAAGGTCTCGCCTATGTTTTCGTAGCGTTTACTCCGCATCGTCATCGCCGCACCCCTCCTCACCCCGCAGAAAATACACGGCGTCGCACTCCACGCTGTTCGCGATGGCGACGATCTCGCCCTTGCCGACGGCCTCGATCTGTTCGGCCAATTCCTCCGGCATGAGCTCCAACCCCTCGATATACTGGGACAGACAGAAATCCTCCAGCGCAAACGGAGAATCCAGTATGGTACGCGCGCCGGAGCGCGCGGTCTTTTTG
>WQUU01000017.1 GCA_009781925.1 Bacillota bacterium
CCCGACAGGGAAACCGGAGGACGTCTTGTAAAACACGTTCTTGAACCAGCCCTCGGCCGTGCCGAAGGTGGGGTAGCGCATGGTCTGAACCTTTGTCATGATCGCGCCAAAGCCCATGCCCATCATCTGCGTGCCCAGGGTCGCGATGAAGGGAGGGAGCCCCAGATGGGCGATCAGTACGCCGTTGAGCAGGCCGATCATTGTGCCCACGAAGACCACCAGCAGGAGGCAGGCCCACATGGGCCAGTGCCAGGAGTTGAACGCCATGCCGCCCAGCAGTGCGGAGCACATGAGCGTCGTGCCCAGGGAGAGGTCGATGCCGCCGGTGATGATGACGAATGTGACGCCGATCGCCATGAACCCGATGAAGTAGGAGCCGTCCAGGATATTGATGAGATAGTCGGTGGAAAAAAAGTTTTTTCCGAAGATTGAGAAGAACACGTAGAGCAGCACAAGAACCGCGGGCGCCAGCAGTTTTGTAAAATCAAAAGTTTTTTGTTTTTCCATCTTTCTCAATGCCTCACATTCTTGTAGTCGCGTGAGTTAATATATTTGTCTGGGTCGCCTCCGTGATATCCAGCTCACCCGTGAGATGTCCCTCGCACATGACAAGGATCCGGTCGCTCATGCGCAGCAGCTCCGGCATCTCGGAGGAGATCATGATGATGGATTTCCCCTCCTCCGCCAGCAGATTCATGAGCTTGTAGATCTCGCTTTTCGCCCCGACGTCTATCCCGCGCGTGGGCTCGTCAAAAATGAGGATGTCGCAGTTTTTGATGAGCCATTTCGCGATGACGGTCTTCTGCTGGTTGCCGCCGGAGAGATTGTAGACCAGCTGGCGGATGGAGGGCGTCTTGATCGATATTTTGTCCACATACTCCCTCGTGGCGGAGTCGACCCTTTTGTCGTTGACAAAGGGGCCCGCGCAAAAATGCGCGATGGACGCCATGATGGCGTTGTCCCGGACGGCAAGTCCGGTGGCCAGCCCAAAACGTTTTCTGTCCTCCGAGAGATAGCCGATGCCGTGCTCGACGGCGTCGCTGGGGCTATGGATCTCCGTCTTTGCGCCGTGGAGGAAGATTTCGCCGGAGACCCGGGGATCCGCGCCAAAGAGGGCACGCATGGTCTCCGTCCGCCCCGCGCCCACAAGGCCGGCAAAACCGAGGATCTCACCCTTTCGGAGCTTGAATGAGACGTCCTTTACGTTGCGGGCGACCAGGTTTTTGACCTCCATAACAACCGGGGCGTCAGCCGGGACACTGCTCGTCTCCTTCGGATTCTCATAAATGACGCGGCCCACCATCATGGAGATGATGTCCTGCCTCGTGGTCTCGCCTGTGTTCACGGTTCCCACATACTGGCCGTCCCGCATGACGGTGATCCTGTCGCTGATCTCCCAGAGTTCCTCCAGGCGGTGCGAAATATAGACGACGCCGTGGCCGGCGTTGCGCAGTTCCCGGATCACGCCGAACAGATCCTGAACCTCGGTATCGGTCAGGGGAGAGGTGGGCTCGTCCATGACGAACAGATCGCTGTTGTAGGAGATCGCCTTTGTGATCTCCACCATCTGCTGCTTGGCGACGGTCAGATCCTTGACCGGCGTTTCGGGGTCGATTTTTAGGTTCAGGCGGCTCATGAGGAGCGACGCCTGGGCGTTTGCCGCTTTCTGGTCGAGCAGAAACCCGAATTTTTTTGGCTCTTTTCCGATAAAAATGTTCTGAGCCACCGTGAGGTGGGGCATGAGATTGAGCTCCTGGTGGATCATTCCGATCCCGAGCCTCTGCGCCTCGAGGGGTCCGTCGATTTGAACCTCCCTCCCCTTGACACATATGCGGCCGGAATCCTTCTTGTATATGCCGTTGAGCACCTTCATCAGGGTCGACTTCCCCGCGCCGTTC
Source organism: Bacillota bacterium (assembly GCA_009781925.1). GTDB lineage: Bacteria > Bacillota > Clostridia > Oscillospirales > Oscillospiraceae > WQUU01. The sequence goes on from WQUU01000017.1 coordinate 1,899, forward strand.
TCTCCCACCAGGGCGTGAACCTCCCCAGGCCTAACATCCAGACAGGCGTCCTGCAGGGCATACACGCCGGGGAACCGCTTGTGAATTCCCTCCATCTGCATCAAGTATTCCATCACAGCACCCCCAGCTTTGAACGCGAAACGTTTTGTTCAAAGTCATTGTAACATTCATCATAATGCTTGTCAATCACAAAATTAAAATTAAACAATATGCACAGTTTTATGATAAAAGATTGTGCATTAGGCGAAATTGTTCTTTTGCATGGCCGCAAGGGCTGTTGCATATTGACAAAACGTTTCGTGCAAGGTATGATTGTACAGGGGTGCGGCCCGCGCCGTATTCCCTGCCGTCACTCCAAATTTCCGGCGGAGGCGCAGGATGTCTACGATCAAGGATGTCTCCCAGTATACGGGCTTATCGATCGCGACGATTTCAAAATATCTAAACGGCGGAAACGTACTGGAGGAAAACCGCGCGCGCATTGTCGCCGCCGTGGAAACGCTGGGCTATAAGGTCAACCACGCCGCCCGCGCGCTCAAGACGAACCGCACAAGAACCGTGGGGGTTCTCCTGCCGACCCTGACCACGCCCTTCTTCGCGGAGATCTGCGCCAATATAGAACATCTCCTGACGGCTGAGGGCTATTCCATGTTTCTCTGCAGCTACTACGAACACCCGGACGAGGAGATCGCCAAGCTGCATTTTCTGGTGGAGAAGAGTGTGGACGGCATCATCATGGTGCCCCAGAGCATCACTGCGGACAGCCTTATGGGCATCGAACAGGTTCGGGAGAAGAGGACGCCGGTCGTGTTGATGGACAGGAGCGTCGCGGAATTCGACCGCGTATTGGCGGATAACAGCTCCGCCGTGCACGACGCGGTTGAGGAGCTCATCATCAACGGGCACAGGCGCATCGGAATCATCATCGGCCCGCCGGATATCACCACGGCGTTTGAAAGAAAAATCGGCTATGAGCGCGCCCACGCGGATTACTCCCTGCCGGTGGATCCGGAGCTGATCCGCATCGGCGATTACAGTATCGGCTCGGGATATCGGGAGATGAACGCCCTGCTCAACATGAAGGAACCGCCCACAGCCGTGATGGGAACCAACCACGAGATGACTGTGGGCGCGATTACCGCGGCCTATGAGAGAAAGCTGAAAATACCGGATGATATCTCCTTCATCGGTTACGACGAGGTACAGCTCACGAAGGTTTTTAATCCGCCGATCACCATTGTGCTTCAACCCATCGAGGAGATCGCCCGGCACACCACGGAGATATTGCTGAAACGTATGCGCGGCGACTACGGCGCCTTCCCCCAGGTCTGCAGGCTGAAAACAAAACTGCTGCTGCATGAGTCGGTCGGAAGGCCCCTGTGACGGGCCTTTTCGGGATTCTATTAAATATAGAGGAGATGCGAGTATGGAACAGTACGAACCAAAACCCCCTGTCCCGGCGCGGGACGGGGTTGACCCGGGGGCAGTCCCCTTTGTCACGCTGTCCGGCGGCGCCCGGATGCCGGCCGTGGGTCTCGGCACCTTCGGAAGCGACAGGTATGGGGCGCGGGAGATCGCGCAGACCGTAAAGGGCGCCATCGGCGCGGGCTACCGCCACATCGACTGCGCGAAGGTCTACGGCAACGAGCGGGAGATCGGCGCGGCGCTGGCGGAGGTTTTTGCGTCGGGGGAGGTCAGGCGCGAGGAGCTCTTTATCACATCCAAGCTCTGGAACGACCAGCATGGCCCGCGGGACGCGCTGGTGAACTGCGCCGAGACGCTCAGGGATCTGGGCCTCGACTATCTTGACCTCTATCTTGTGCACTGGCCCTTTCCCAACTATCACCCGCCTTTTTGCGACGGGGATACCAGGAACCCGGATTCCAGGCCCTTTTTCATAGAGGAATTTATGTCTGTGTGGCGTCAGATGGAAAAACTCGTGGACATGGGGCTGGCGCGGGCCATCGGAACCTCGTCCATGACTATCCCCAAAATGGAGGAGCTCTGGCCGCTGGCCCGCGTCAAGCCGGCTTGCAACGAGATGGAACTGCACCCGCATTTTCAGCAGCCGGAGCTGCGGGCTTATCTGTGGAGCAAGGGCGTCGTACCCATTGGTTTTTCGCCGATCGGCAGCCCCAGCAGGCCGGAGCGGGACAGAACCGCGGAGGATACCTGTGAGCTCACAGACCCAAAAATTATGGAGATCGCCGAGGTACACGGCGCGCACCCGGCGCTGATCTGTCTCAAGTGGGGGGTACAGAGCGGGCACGCGGTGATCCCCTTCTCGGTGAAACGGCAGCAGTATATCGCCAACCTGAGATGCGCGGCGGAGGATCCTCTGACGGCGGCGGAGATGGCGGTTATGGACAGTCTCGACAAAAACTGCCGTCTCATCAAGGGGCAGGTATTCCTCTGGCCGGGCGCGGAGTCCTGGGAGAACCTGTGGGACATAAACGGCGTGATTGACCGCAGCGGATGGCTCGGTGCAAAATAAAAAAACAGGAGTGATGCGGCATATGAAAAGGTATTGCGGTGACTATCCAAAAATCGGAATTCGCCCGGTGATTGACGGGCGGCGCGGGCCCCTCAAGGTGCGCGAATCTCTGGAAGAGCAGTGCATGGCTATGGCGGAGGCCGCGAAAAAGCTCATCGAGGAGAACATCTTCTACAGCGACGGAAGTCCCTGTCAGGTGGTCATCTCCGACACGACAATCGGCCGCGTGGGGGAGACCGCCGCCTGCGCCGCGCGGTTTAAGCGTGAAGGCGTCGAGATCACGCTGACCGTCACCCCCTGCTGGTGCTACGGCGCGGAGACCATGGACATGGATCCCATGACGATCAAGGGGGTCTGGGGGTTTAACGGCACGGAGCGCCCCGGCGCGGTCTACCTTGCTTCCGTGTTGGCCGCCCACGCGCAAAAGGGTCTGCCCGCCTTCGGCATCTACGGACACGACGTGCAGAACCTGGACGAAGTCACAGACGTGCCTTCTGACGTGCGGGAAAAAATTCTCCGCTTTGCCCGCGCCGCCGTGGCGGTTGCCCAAATGCGGGGGCAGAGTTACCTGCAGATCGGCTCGATCTGTATGGGCATCGCGGGTTCCATCATCGACCCCGCGTTTATCGAGGAATATCTCGGGATGCGCGTGGAATCCGTGGATGAGGTGGAGATCATCCGCCGCATGTCCGAGGGGATTTATGACGAGGCCGAGTTCCGAAAGGCCTTGGCCTGGACGAAGGAACACTGCAAAGAGGGCTGGGACAAAAATCCGGACTTTGTGCGGAGCAGCGACGAAAAGAAAGCCCAAGACTGGGAGTTTGTCGTCAAGATGATGTGCATCATCAAGGATTTAATGCGCGGAAATCCCAAGCTCCCTACAGGTATGGAAGAGGAGATGGTCGGCCATAACGCCATCGCCGCGGGGTTCCAGGGCCAGCGCCAGTGGACGGATTTTTACCCCAACTGCGACTTCCCCGAGGCGCTCCTCAATTCCAGCTTCGACTGGAACGGCCCGCGGGAGCCCCTCATCCTCGCCACGGAGAACGATGTACTCAACGGCCTCGGCATGCTGTTTATGAAGCTGCTGACAGGCCGGGCGCAGATGTTCTCCGACGTGCGTACCTACTGGAGCCCGGAGGCGTATCAACGCGCGACCGGACAGGTACTGACAGGCCGGGCGCTGGAAAACGGCGGCTTTATTCACCTGATCAACTCCGGAGCCACCGCCCTGGATGCCACAGGCGTGTGCAGAGGCGCGGACGGAAACGCCGAAATGAAGCAGTGGTGGAAAGTCACGGAGGCGGACATCGAGGCCATGACCGGCGCCACCGTTTGGTGCGCGGCGGATAACGGCTATTTCCGCGGCGGCGGATTTTCCAGCTCCTTTACGACAGTCAGTGAGATGCCGGTCACGATGATCCGCCTGAACCTGGTGAAGGGTTTGGGCCCCGTGCTCCAGATTGCGGAGGGCTGGACGGTCGCGCTGCCGGACGAGATGACGGACATCCTGATGAAGCGCACCGACCCCACCTGGCCCTGCACCTGGTTCACGCCGCGCTGCGACGGCGTCGAGGGCAGCCCCTTCAAAACCGCCTACGATGTGATGAACAACTGGGGCGCGAACCACGGCGCCATCAGTTACGGCCACATAGGCGCGGATCTCATCACCTTTTGCTCCATGCTGCGCATCCCGGTCTGTATGCACAACGTGCCAAAGGATGAGCTCTTCCGCCCGGCGGCCTGGAACGCCTTCGGACAGAACCGCGAGGGCGCGGATTACCGGGCCTGCCAGAATTACGGTCCGATGTACAGATAAAATGATGTCAACCTACTACTTGGCGATCGACATCGGAGCCTCCAGCGGGCGGCATATTTTGGGATCCCTGGAGGACGATCAGCTGAAACTCACGGAGGTCTACCGCTTTTCAAACAGCATGGTGACCCGGTACGGTCAGCTCTGCTGGGATTCGGACGCGCTGTTTGACGAGGTTCTGCGCGGCATGAAACGCTGTGCGGAGCAATGCAAAATTCCCGTGAGCGTCGGGATCGACACCTGGGGCGTGGATTTTGCCCTGCTGGACGGGGCGGGCGAGCGCTTGGGCAATACGGTCGCCTACCGGGACAGCCGCACAGCCGGCATGGACAGCGCCGTCTTTGATCGGATTCCGGAGCGGGAGCTGTACGCCCGCACCGGGATTCAGACGGAGCCATTCAATACCATCTTCCAGCTCATGGCGCTCAAAAAACAAAGCCCGGCGCTGCTGGCGCGGGCCAAAACCCTGCTGCTGACGCCGGACTATCTGAATTACCGCCTGTCCGGACTTATGCGGACGGAGTACAGCATCGCCTCGACCACGGGACTTTTAAACGCGGAGAGCCGAAGCTGGGATGGGGATGTGCTTCAAATCTGCGGATTTCCGTGCGACATTTTCACTGAAATTGCCCCGCCGGGTACGGTTCTGGGCGGCTTGCGGCCCGAGATTCGGGCTCGGGTGGGCTACGGCGCCAGAGTCATATTGCCCTGCTGCCACGACACGGCCTCGGCGGTGACGGCGTTGCCGTCCACGGAGGAGGACACGCTCTATATCAGCTCCGGCACCTGGTCGCTTTTGGGCGTGGAACGCCCAAAACCCGACTGTTCCCCGGAAAGTATGGCGGGGGGATTCTCAAATGAGGGGGGGTATGGGGGGGGCTGCCTCTGTCTGCGCAACATCATGGGCCTGTGGATGATCCAGTCCGTCAAACGGGAACTGGCGGATCGATACAGCTTCGATGAGCTCTGCGCCCTCGCCGAGCGGACGGAGATCACATCTCTGGTCAATTGCAATGACAACCGCTTCCTCGCCCCCGACAGTATGGTGCGGGAGATTCAAAACGCCTGCGCGCAGAGCGGGCAGCGGGCGCCATCGACCCCGGGGGAGCTGACCGCCGTGATCTACCACAGCCTCGCGGCCTGTTACCGTGACTCCGTAAACACGATCGAGCGTCTGACCGGCACGGCTTATCCCGCGATCCACATCATCGGCGGCGGTTCCCGCGATGCCCTGCTCAACGCACTGACGGCAAGCGCCACGGGCAAACCTGTCCGTGCCGGCCCCTCCGAGGCGACCGCCATCGGCAACCTCTTGGTTCAGATGATCGCGGACGGCGTTTTTGAGGATTTGAAAGCCGCGCGGGCCTGCGTCATTCGGTCGGGGCTGTAGGCGTATCCGATCAAAAACAGAACCCATCTATGGATAAACGAAAGTTTGCCTGTAGATGGGTTCTGCATTTTTCGGAAGTCTAAAAGCGAAACCAGCACAAATGGCCGCAAGCGGTGAGCACTATTGAATACTCCGGCACGCTGTGATATAATCTGTCTGCCAATCCGATGTTTCAATTCAAAAAGGGGGAACGCCCTGTGTCACTGCTGCAAAAATTGCCCCAGCAAAGATTAAAACCTACCCATCACCACGGCGTAAAACTGTCCGGAAAAAATGACGCCTTGGAGCAGGACTACAAGACCTTCGCCGCCGGTCAAGGCGCTGATATTCTGGCC
>WQUU01000018.1 GCA_009781925.1 Bacillota bacterium
TGGCCGTGTTTATCCTTGTAGAGCGGCGGCAGCGGCAGCCTATGCTGGATCTGTCCATCTTTAAAAACACGCTGTTCACAGTCAGCACCATCTGCGCCTTTCTGGTCTTTGTCTCCCTGAGCAGCATCAATATCCTGCAGCCCTTTTACCTGCAGGACGCCAGGGGGCTCAACTCGCTCACGGCGGGGCTTGTGATGATGATCTATCCGGTGGTGCTGGCTGTGGCGGCTCCGCTCTCCGGCTATCTCTCCGACAGAATCGGTCAAAAATCTCCCACGCTCATCGGACTGTGCCTCTCCACAATCGGCTATGTGGGCGCGGCGCTCATGACAGTCCGCACAAGCCTCCTTCTGACCGGCTTTGTCTACGGCTTTTTGGGAGTAGGCAACGCGCTTTTCCAGTCGCCGAACACCTCCCTCATCATGTCCACCGTGCCGAAGGATAAGCTCGGCGTGGCGGGCAGCGTCAACGCGCTGGCCCGGAATATGGGTTTTATTTTTGGCGTACTGCTGGCCACCTCGGTGCTCTTCGCCTCCATGAGCGCGCTGTACGGCCAGCGCGTAAACGACTATGTCCAGGGGCGGCCGGATCTGTTCATCTACGGTATGCGCGCCACATATCTGGTGATCGCCGGGGTATGCTTTGTTGGCGTGCTGATCACCGCTTTCCGGCTGTTCTCCCGGGGGAAGCCGAAAAACGAGAGGCCTTGAGCGGCAAAAGCGTCTGTTGCAAAACGGGGTTGCAGTAAAACGCAAAAATGGGGCGGCCGGGAGGCCGACTCCTACAATATGTGCTGCATGATACAAAATGCATCCACATGATGTAGGGGTCGGCGTCCGCGACGGCCCATTTTGCCACAACCCCTTCATTTTCTATTTTTAGGAGACTCCTCCGGCCGGCGCTGTACGGGCTCCGGCCGGGAAATTTAACCGCTAGCCCTGCCCGTAGTAGGAGCCGTCCCCGTGTTTGCGCAGATAATGCTTATCCAGCAGTTCCGTCTGCATGGGCGCGATCTTAGGCTCCAGCGCCTGGTTGTGCCAGGCCATAAACGCAAGTTCTTCGAGCACGACGGCGCTCAGCACCGCCTCATGGGCATCCGCGCCGAAGGTGAAGGGCCCGTGGCTGTGCACAAGGACGGCGGGAACCGAAGACGGATCCTGAGCCCGGAAAGTCTCGATGATCACTTTTCCGGTCTCCAGCTCATAGGCCCCGGCGATTTCAGCCGGAGTCATTTTGCGCGTACAGGGGATCTCCCCGTGGAAATAGTCGGCGTGGGTGGTACCCAGCGGCGGAATGCCGCGCCCGGCCTGGGCATAGATTGTCGCCCAGCGGCTGTGGGTGTGGACAATGCCGCCGAGCGCGGGGAAGGCGCGGTAAAGCGCCAGATGCGTGGGCGTATCAGAGGAGGGCTTCCACTTCCCTTCCACGACATTTCCGTCCAGATCCACGACGGCCATATCGTCCGCGCGCATCCCGCCATAGGCCACGCCGCTGGGTTTAATGGCGACAAGACCGGTTTTTCGGTCAATGCCGCTGACATTGCCCCAGGTGAAGGTGACGAGGCCGTATTGCGGAAGCAGCAGATTTGCTTCGCAGACCTGTTTTTTGAGCTCCTCCAGCATCGCCGCACCCCTATTTTAGTTTCCAGGCCAGATCGGCCAGCATCAGCCCCCGCTCCAGGCCCACGAGATCCGTATTTTTATCGATGTGGACAAATTCAATGTCCATGATCCGCGCCCAGTCCCGCATCATCTCCGCGTCACAGGCGTAGCTGAGCACCGTATGGTGCGCGCCGCCGGCCAAAATCCAGCACTCCGCGCCTGTGCAGAGGTCGGGTTCCGGCTTCCACATCACGCGCGCCACAGGCAGGTTCGGCATGGTCATCGGCGGCTTGACACAGTCGATATCCTGGACGATAAGCCGCAGCCTGCCCCCCATGTCCACTACGCTCACCACGATGGCAGGGCCCTCTTTTCCCTCAAAGACCAAGCGCGCAGGGTCTTTTTCGTTCATGCCGATGCCCAGGTGATGGGTCTCGATCCGCGGCTTCTCCGCCGCGAGAGAGGGGCAGACCTCCAGCATGTGCGCGCCGAGAGACAGCCCGCGCTTGAGGTCATAGGTGTAGTCCTCCATGAAGGAGGTTCCGCCTTCTAAGCCATCGGCCATGGCCTTCATCACGGCAGTCATCGCCGCGACTTTCCAGTCGCCCTCGCCGCCATAGCCATAGCCCTGCGCCATCAGATTCTGGGTGGCGAGACCCGGAAGCTGCTCCATGCCGTAGAGGTCTTGGAAGGTGTTGGAGAAAGCCATACAACCCTCGGCGTCCAGCATCTTTTTGATTGCGAGCTCTTCGCGCGCCTGGTAGCGGATCGCGGCCCCGTCCTCTGTGGTGACGTCATATTTTTCCCGGTACTCCGCCACTTTTGCGCCGATCTCCGCCTCTGTGACCGCGGCCATGCACCCCACCAGGTCGCCGACGGCCCACGTGTTGACCTGCCAGCCCAGCTTCATTTGCGTCTCGACCTTGTCGCCCTCTGTCACAGCGACCTCTCGCATGTTGTCGCCAAAGCGCATGACCTTCAGGTCTCTGGAGACCGCTGCACCGACGGCGGAGCGCATCCATTTGCCGATCCGCTTCTGGACAGCGGCGTCCCCCCAGTATCCGGCCACGACCTTGCGCGGGAGGCGCATCCGCGCGCCGATGAAACCGTGTTCCCGGTCGCCGTGGGCGCTC
>WQUU01000019.1 GCA_009781925.1 Bacillota bacterium
AGAGTTCATGGACTGTTAATGAACTCTCATCCTGCGGCACGGGCGGCGGGCTCTCCACCTTCAACATCTCGACGGCGACGGCGCTGGTCGCGGCGGCGGCGGGCATCCCCGTCGCAAAACACGGCAGCCGGTCTATCGCCAGCCTCTCCGGCAGCGCGGACGTGCTGGAGGCCCTGGGCATCAATATCATGCTCAAACCCAGCCAAACGGAACAGATGATCGAAGAGATCGGCATCGCCTTTCTCTATGCGCCGCTCTTCCACCCGGTGATGGGAAAAGTCCTGCCCCCGGAACAGGATCTGGGTATCAAGACGATCTTCTATTCCATCATCGGGCCGCTGATCAACCCCGCCTTCGCGCCCAGGCATCTGCTGGGCGTCTACAAGCCGGAGCTGCTGGACACCGTCACCTATGTGGCGAAGGAGTTGGGCTACACCAGCGCCATGTTCGTCCACGGCCTGGACGGGCTCGACGAAATTTCACTCCTCGGAAAGACGCGGATCAACCACCTCAAAAACGGCGAAGTCACCACCTTTGAAATTGAGCCGGAGGATTTCGGTCTCCCCCGCTGTTCGCTCGCGGACATCAAGACCGGCACACCCGATGTGAACGCCGCGGCGATCAACGGCGTCTTTTCCGGAAAAATCACGGGCCCGCACCGCGACGCTATCGTCCTGAACGCCGCCGGCGCGCTGGTTGTCGGCGACAAAGCCGGCGATTTCAAGGAGGGCATCGCCCTCGCGCGCGAACTCATTGACAGCGGCGCGGCCGCCAAAAAGCTGGACGCGCTCAGAGAGATGTCCAACAGTTTCGGGAGCGGGGCATGAGCTCCAGGTTTTCGGACGCAATCCGCGCGGAGAACGCGCTGGGCTTTGCCGCCGTCATCCCCGACATCAAATGCAGGTCGCCCAGAGACGGTGATCTGCTGCGGGGGCGCGACCCCGTGGAGACGGCGCGGGCGCTCGTCCGCGGCGGCGCGCCGGTGCTGTCGGTGGTGACGGAGCCGGAGCGCTTCGGCGGCAGCGCGGAACTGCTCCGGGCCGTTGCGGAGGCCGCGGATGTGCCGGTGCTGCGGAAGGACTTTATTGTCACCGAGGCGCAGCTCCATGAGACTTTGGAACTCGGCGCAGCGGCGGTTCTGCTGATGTGCTCCGTCACAGGCGAGAAAAATCTGATGACACTGTACGAAAAGGCGCTCAAGCTGGGCCTTGAGCCGCTTGTAGAAGTCCATACGGCGCCCGAAATGGCGCTGGCCAAGAAATTGGACGCCAAACTGGTCGGTGTCAACAACAGGGATATCCTGACCCTTGAGCGGGACAACGGCGGGCCGGGCCTCACAGCAGCGCTCGCGCCCTTGGCGCCGGCGGACGCCGTATTGGTCAGCGAGAGCGGCATCCTGGATCCGGCGGGCGCGGCCCTGGCGGTCTCCGCCGGGGCAAACGCGGTGCTGGTGGGAACCGCGCTGTGGCTGACAGACAATATGGGCGCGATGTATCAGTCGCTCCGGGTGGAAAGGGGCAGTTCATGCGGCCGGTTGTAAAAATCTGTGGTCTCATGCGCGAGGCGGATGTCCAAATGTGTATCCGGTACGGCGCGGATGTCGTGGGCTTTGTCGCGGAGTATCCGCGCCCGGTGCCGTGGAACCTGAGCGCCGGCGCCGCGCGGGCGCTGATCGCCTCCGCCGGCAGCGCGGCGGAGACCTGTGTTGTCACGGGCGGGGCGCCGGAGAAAATATTCCGCCTCGCGCTGGAGACGGGGACAGACTATGTGCAGCTGCACTTCGGCGAATCCCTCAATGACACGGCGCGGCTGGTGCGGGAACTGCACCCCCGCGGCGTCAAAGTCATCAAGACGCTCTTTCCCGATACGCCCGACCTGGAAAAAGCCACCGCGGAATTTTGCGCGGCGGGGGTCTATGCCCTGCTCTTTGACCCGCGCAGGCCGGAGAACGCCGCCGAGGGCGGCGCCGCCGACCTTTCGGTTTTCCGTGCGCTGCAAAACGCGGTGAGCTGCCCGGTCATTCTGGCCGGAGGCATCACGCCGGAGAATGCGGCGGAGATTGTCCGCGCTGCGGAACCGCAGATGATCGATCTGATGACCGGGGTGGAATTCTCGCCCGGGGTGAAGGATGAGGCAAAAGTGACTGCGCTCTTTGAGACGCTAAAGGAGTTTTAACAAGGCGGGGCTGCCTTCGGTCGCCCCGTTTTTTGTTGTTTTGCGGCAGATTCTCTGTGATTATCCCCGCGGATTTACAAGCTCTTTACTTGACGAATCCGCCTGCGAAATATATACTGAGATATATGTGAGCAATCCGTGGAGGGCACCATGAAACGTCACAGGTGGCACCGGTTCATCTTTTGGGTACTCAGCTATTTCGCGGGGCCTGTTGTCAAACTGCTCACGGGTTTTCGCTGCCGCCGTTCCAAGGGGCCGGACGCGCCTGCCCTGATCATCGCCAACCACAATACCAATCTGGATCCCGCGCTGGTGGGGATGTGTTTTTCCCGCCAGATGTACTTTGTGATCAGCGAACACGCGCTGCGGAAAGGCCTCTCCTCCAAACTCCTCAGGTTTGTATTCGACCCCATCCCGATCAACAAGATGCAGACGGACGCCTCCGCCATCAAAGAGATGCTGCGCAGGTTGAAAGCCGGATACAGCGTCTGCCTCTTCGCCGAGGGCAACCGCTCCTATACCGGCGTGACCGGGCCCGTCCCCCCCGCCACGGCCAAGC
>WQUU01000020.1 GCA_009781925.1 Bacillota bacterium
CATTTCACCACCGATCAAGCTCGTGGCAAGCTCAATTACCTGTATCCTAAATTATAATGCGGTCAAGACACTAGGGAGTTCAGCCTGTCAATAAATTCAGGAATGCGGGCCGCCGAGGGCGGCGGCCCCTACAAGGGTATACCAATATCGAGGGTTGTAGGGGACGCCCCCTTGGGCGTCCCGCCAGGAGAACCCCTTTTTTGACGGTCTGGGCTCCCTTCCAGGGAGCTGTCAGCGCGTTGCCCTTGCGCCGCCTGCTGACTGAAGGTGTCTCTTAGACCTTATCTTTCCCGGAGGTGACCTCCCATGTCCTTCGCCCACCTGCACGTCCACAGCGAGTTCAGCCTCCTCGACGGCTTTTGCCGCATCGACGAGGCCTGTCAGCGCGCGAAAGAGCTGGGCCAGACCGCCCTCGCGATCACCGACCACGGGGTCATGTACGGCGTGGTGAACTTTTTCAAGGCGGCGAAGGCGGCGGGAATCAAGCCGATCATCGGCTGCGAGGTGTATGTGGCCCCGCGCTCCCGCTTCGACAAGGAGCACGGCCTGGACGGGGAGTATACCCACCTCATTCTGCTGTGCAAAAACAAGATCGGCTACCAAAACCTCTGCTATCTGGTCTCCATGGGGTTTATTGAGGGCTTTTACACAAAGCCCCGGATCGACTGGCAACTCCTCTCCGAGCACACGGAGGGCCTCATCTGCCTCTCCGCCTGCATCGCCGGAGCCCTGCCGCAGCTGATCCTGGCCGAGGACTACGAGGGCGCCAAGCGCAAAGCCCTTGAACTCAACGCCTCCTTCGGCGACGGCAACTTCTACCTGGAGCTCCAGGATCACGGCATTCCGGGCGAACGGGAGGCCGCCCAGGGGCTCATCCGCATCCATCAGGAGACCGGCATCCCCCTGGTTGTCACCAACGACGCCCACTACGTCAAGGCCGCGGACGCCGGAAATCAGGACGTGCTCATGTGTATCCAGATGGGCAAGACCGTGGACGACACAGATCGCATGAAGTTCCAGGGGGACGCCCTCTACTTAAAATCCGAGGACGAGATGCGCGCGCTCTACCCGGACTTCCCCGAGGCCTGTGACAACACCGTAAAAATCGCGGAGACCTGCGATTTTGAATTTGAGTTCGGCAACTACCACCTGCCGAAATTTGCGCTGCCGGAGGGAGAGGACGACGCGCCGGCCTATCTGCGCAAGCTCTGCGCGCGCGGCTTTTTAAAGCGCTACGGCGAGGGCCGGGAGGAATTAAAAGCCCAGCTGGACTACGAACTCAACATGATCACCCACATGGGTTTTGTGGACTACTTCCTCATCGTCTCGGACTTCATCGCCTACGCCAAGAACCGGGGCATCCCCGTGGGGCCGGGGCGCGGTTCCGCCGCCGGGAGCCTCGTGTGCTACTGCCTGGAAATCACCGACGTGGATCCCGTCAAATACAGCCTCTATTTTGAGCGCTTTCTGAACCCCGACCGGGTGTCCATGCCGGACATCGACATCGACTTCTGCATTCGCCGCCGGGGTGAGGTGATAGATTATGTAAACCAAAAATACGGCAAAGATCACGTGTCACAAATCGTCACCTTCGGGACAATGGCGGCGCGCGCCTCCATCCGGGACGTGGGCCGGGCCCTGGGCGTCAGCTACGCCGACTGCGACGCGGTGGCCAAGCAGGTGCCGTTCGGCCTGCACATGACGCTGGACGAGGCCCTGCGTCTCTCGCGGCCCCTCAAGGACTTCTACGACGGCGACGAGAATTTACGAACCCTCATCGACACCGCCCGGGCGCTGGAGGGGATGCCCCGCCACGCCTCCACCCACGCCGCCGGCGTGGTCATCACCTCGGAGCCGCTCTACGACTATGTGCCCCTGTCGAAGAACGACGAGGTGGTGGTCAGCCAGTTCCCCATGACGACCCTGGAGGAACTGGGCCTCTTAAAAATGGACTTTCTGGGCCTGCGCAACCTCACCGTCCTGGAGGACGCGGCTGCGCTGGTGCGGAAAAAGCAGCCGGATTTTGACATCGAAAAGATACCCGAGGACGACCCGGAGACCTTTAAAATGATCTCCGAGGGGAAGACCTCCGGCATGTTCCAACTGGAGAGCGCGGGCATGACCTCCGTCTGCGTGGGCTTAAGGCCAAAGAGCATCGAGGACATCGCCGCCGTCATCGCGCTCTACCGCCCCGGCCCCATGGACAGCATCCCCAAATTCCTGGAGTGCTCGGCCCACCCCGAGAAAATTACATACAAACACCCGATTTTGGAGGATATCCTCTCCGTCACCTACGGCTGCATCGTCTATCAGGAGCAGGTCATCGAGATCTTCCGCAAAGTGGCGGGTTTCTCCCCGAGCCAGGCGGACTTGATCCGCCGCGCCATGTCTAAGAAAAAAGAGGCTGAAATTGTCAAAGAGCGCGCCGCCTTCATTTTCGGCGACGAGGAACGCGGCATCGCCGGAGCCGTGAAAAACGGCGTGTCCGAGGACGTGGCCAGCAGCGTCTACGACGAGATCTACGCCTTCGCCAACTACGCCTTCAATAAGGCTCACTCCGTGGGCTACGCCGTCATCAGCTACCGCACGGCCTACATGAAGTGCCGCCACATGAGGGAATATATGGCCGCGCTTTTGACCTCCGTGCTGGACTACAGCCCCAAAGTGGCCGAGTACATCGCCGAGTGCCGGGAGTACGGCATCGGCTTAAAACCGCCGGATATCAACGCCTCCGACGCGGATTTCACCGTGGAGGGGGAGAACCTCCGCTTCGGCCTTCTGGCGATCAAGAACATCGGCTGGAGTTTTATCCAGGCCCTCATGGCGGAACGTTCGCAAAACGGCCCCTTCACGGGTCTGGAGGACTTCTGCCGCCGGATGTACGGCAAGGAGCTCAACAAACGCGCGGTGGAGAGTCTCATCCGCGCAGGGGGCTTTGACTCCTTAGGCAAGACCCGCAAGGCGCATCTGGCCGTGCTGGAACGCGTTCTGGCCAGTGTGGCCGGGGACGAGCGGGGCAATGTCCAGGGCCAGATAGATTTCTTCGGCCTGGGCGGATCGGAGGAGGAAGCGCGCTCCGCGGCCAGCATCGCAATCCCGGATGTGGAGGAATACAGCCTACGGGAGCGCATGGTCATGGAGCGGGAGACCACGGGGCTCTATCTGAGCGGTCACCCCATGGACGAGTACCGGGACGTGGCCCGGGGAGCGGGAGCCGCCCCCATCGGCCGCATTCTGGAGGATTTCGCCCGGGAGCAGGGGCCGCAGCGTTTTGCGGACGGGCAGCAGGTGCTCCTGGCCGGGGTCGTGGCCCACGCGAGAACCAAGACCACCAAGAGCGGCAGTCTCATGAGCACCATCACCCTCGAAGACGACACGGGGGCCATGGAGCTCCTGGCCTTCCAGCGCGCCCTGGACACGGGCGGCAACTACGTGGTGGAAAACGCGGCCCTCCTCGTGCGGGGCAAAATTTCCGTCCGGGACGAAAAAGATCCGCAGCTGATGGTGGACAGCATCCGCCCCATCACGGATTTGATGCCCCTGGACGGGCGCATGCCGCCTCCGGAGCAGCGGGAGAAGACCCTCTTTGTCCGCCTCCCCAGCGCGGATGACCCGCGATTTCAGAAGATCGAGAAAATTCTGGTCATGTTCGAGGGCCGGGACAAGTTGGTATTTTTCTGCGCCGACACGGGCAAGCGGCTGGGCGGCAGGTGCGTCATCCATCCGGCGCTGGTGAATGAATTGGGCGAGATGCTGGGCGCGGAGAACGTGGTGGTAAAATGAGGCGCGGGCCGTTCGCAAAATAGAGTTCGCAAAATAGAGTAGACGTAACAAATATGCCGTGTTATAATGCAGGTTACGAATTCAATCTGTAGGGAACGCATTGATGCGTTCCGCGGATCACGTGGCGGGATATCAAAACGGATAAATCCAGGAACGGATAAATCCAGGAACGGATAAATCCAGGAACGGATCAATCCGTTCCCTACAGAAGATACGTGGAGGCCATTCCAATGGACAATACAATCATCAAAAACCGCGTGTTCACCTCGGAGTCCGTCACCGAGGGGCACCCGGATAAAATTTGCGACCAGATTTCGGACGCCATTTTGGACGACATCCTGGCCCAGGACAAGAACGCTCGGGTGGCCTGTGAGGCCTTCTGCACCACGGGGATGGTGGTCGTCATGGGTGAGATCAGCACGGCGGCCTACGCCGACATCCCCGCCATTGTGCGCCGGACTGTAAAGGCGATCGGCTATGACCGCCCCGAGTACGGCTTTGACGGCAACAGCTGCGCCGTTTTGACGGCCATCGACGAGCAGAGCCCGGACATCGCCATGGGCGTTGACCACGCCTACGACGCCGCGGACGAGTGCGGCGCGGGGGATCAGGGCATGATGTTCGGCTACGCCACGGACGAGACCCCCGAGTTCATGCCCGCGCCCATCTTTTTTGCGCACGCCCTCAGCCGCCGCCTGGCCGAGGCGCGTAAGAGCGGAGAGCTCCCGTGGCTGAGGCCGGACGGGAAGACCCAGGTGTCCGTACAGTACGGCGGCGACGGCAAAATCGCCCGCATTGACGCGGTGGTGGTCTCCACGCAGCATTCGGCGGATATCCCCATCGGCGAGCTGCGGGAGGCGATCACCGAAACGGTCATTAGACCCACGTTACCCCTAGGACTTTTAGACGATTCTACCAGACTCTATATCAATCCCACGGGCCGCTTTGTCATCGGCGGGCCGGTGGGTGACACGGGCCTCACAGGCCGCAAGATCATCGTGGACACCTACGGCGGCTACGCCCCCCACGGCGGCGGTTCCTTCTCCGGCAAAGACCCCACGAAAGTGGATCGCTCCGCCGCCTACATGGCCCGCTGGGCCGCGAAGAACGTGGTGGCCGCCGGGCTGGCGAAAAAGTGCCTCATCGAGGCGGCCTACGCCATCGGCGTATCGCGCCCCGTCTCTTTGCTGGTGAATACGGAGGGCACCGGCGTGCTGCCTGACGCGCGGCTGGCGGAACTCGTGACAGAGGCGTTTGATTTCCGCCCGGCAAAGATCATCGAAGCGCTCGACCTGCGCCGCCCCATCTATCTGCAGACAGCGGCCTACGGGCATTTTGGGCGTACGGACATCGATCTGCCCTGGGAGCGGCTGGATAAGGCGGAGGAACTGAAAGCGGGGATATAAAATGAGTTATCTCGTTGAATTTGATAAGCTTCCATGGGACAAACCTGCCCCGGGTGTGCGCTCCAAATCCTTTGTCAGCGGCAATCAGCAAATTCGGCTTGTGGAATTTTCGGAAGGGTTTGTTGAACCGGACTGGTGCAGAAAAGGCCATGCGGGCTATGTGATTGACGGAGAATTTGCAAATGATTATAGCGGAGCGCTTGAGAGATACAAAAAAGAGGACATAATTTTTATTCCGGCAGGGGAATCGGCAAAACATAAAGCTATTTTAGGGAAGGGCGAAAAAGTTACCCTGCTTTTATTTGAAATTATCTGAGGAGTTCTATATGCCATTCACCGACAACCCCAATACCGACCGCGACGACCTCATCGAGGGGCGCAACGCCGTTCTGGAGGCCATCCGCGCCGGACGGCCTATCGACAAACTCTACATCGCCCGGGGCGAGACGGATCGGGCTCTGTCCCGCGTCGCCGCCGCCGCCCGCGCCGCCGGGATCACCGTCGTGGACGCCGACCGCCGCAAGCTCGATCAGATGAGCTTAACGGGCGCCCACCAGGGCGCCATCGCCCTCGCCGCCGTGCGGGAGTACGCCTCCGTCGCGGACATCCTGGCTCTGGCGGCACAGCGGGGCGAGCCGCCCTTTGTGATCGTCTGCGACGAGATTTCAGATCCCCACAATCTGGGCGCTATCCTGCGCACGGCGGACTGCGCCGGAGCCCACGGCGTGATTTTGCCGAAACGCCGCAGCGCGGGGCTCAGCACCGTGGTAGACAAGGTCTCCGCCGGGGCTGCGGAGCACGTGCTGACGGCCCGGGTGCCGAATCTGAGCGCCGCCATCCGGGAGCTCAAAAACGCGGGCCTCTGGGTTTTCGGCTCCGACGCGGAGGGGGCACAAGACCTCTGGCAGGCCGATCTGTCCGGGGCGATCTGCCTCGTCGTCGGCTCGGAGGGGGAGGGTATGGGCCGCCTGGTCAAGGAGAACTGTGATCTGACCCTGCGCATCCCGCTCAGAGGCCGGGTCTCCTCTCTCAACGCGTCCGCCGCTGCCGCCGTGCTGATGTATGAGGCGTTAAGGCAGCGGATGCGCCTGTAGGGGCCGCACACTGGGCGGCCCGTGCGCGATTGATACAATCATTGAGGTATCTCTTATGGATTACGAAACCGACATCGACAACTCAATAGACCCTCTGGCGATGTCTGTGGACGCGATCCTCAGGGAGTATAGCACCGGGGCCTTTGCGTATGGACCTGAGCCAGCGCGCGAGGCGCCCGCGCCGGAGTATGAACCGGAGTATGAGCCGGAGTATATGGAACCCGAGCCGAAGCCGGAACCGGAACCGGAGTTGGAGTTGGAGGATCAGCTCACGCTGGATCTGGACGACACGGACAAATTTGAGCCGCTTGCCCGTCCGGCGCCGGCACAGCAGAGAGACCGGAAGCTGAAAGTGGTGTATGACGCCCGCGCCGCCGGCCTTGAGGACTCGGGCGACTACGCCGCCGGCCACTATGCTCCTCTGCCGGCTGAAGAGGAGGAGCCCGGTTCCGGCGCCCGGCAAAAGGATGTCCCGCAGGAGAGCGCGCGGGATCGGTTTTTGCGCCCCTTGATCAATCTCCTAGCCGTCGCCGCGCTGAAACGGGAGCGCCGGGCCGAGGCGGACGAGTCGCCGGAGCCGGAACCCGAAGAGCCGGAGGTTTCCCTCAAAAAAGCGGCCAAGCACTACGCACGGCAGATCAGGCCGTTGCGTCTGCGGGGCAGACTGGCGGCAGGCCTCTGCGCCGTATTGTGCTACATAGCCATGGGCCGCGACTGGGGATTTCCCCTCCCGGGGGCGCTGGGTAGCAGTCCCGCGATGGGCGCTCTGGTGTGCCTGATCCTCATGATTTGCGTCATGGTGCTGGGCCTGGATGTGATCACGGCGGGGAGTATGGCCCTGCTGCGCCTCCGGCCGGGCCCGGAGAGCCTGATTGTCCTCTCCTGCCTGTTTTCCGCCATTGACGCCGTGGCCGTCGCCGCCGGGGGAAAGGGGGGCGCCGCGCTGCCTTTTTGCGCCGTCTCCGCGCTGTCCGTGGCCTTTGCCATCCTCTCCTCCCGCCTGACCTGCTCCGGCCTCAGCGCCGGGTTTAAGACCGCCGCGCAAGCCGCCGCCCCCTACGCCGTCACGACGGAGGCCGACATCCGGGAGGGGGCCCAGGCCATGTTCAAGTCCAAGAAGGGCACAGCCGGCTTTGTCCGCCGCAGTGAAGCCGCCGACATGGCGGAGAGCGCCATCAGACTCTTTGCTCCCTTTTTGATTGCCGCGGCCCTGGTTTTGGCGCTCCTGGCCGCAATCAGCGGCGGAGGGATTCAAAACTTCCTGCACATCTTTTCCGGTATTTTGGCCTGTACAGCCGCGTTTTCCGGCCTGTTGGCCTTTGCCATGCCCTTCTGCGTCACGGCCCGGAGGCTTCGGCACAGCGGGGCAGCTTGTGCCGGGAGCGAAGGCTGCGCCGCCATCGGCAGGAGCCGGGGCGTGGTCGTCACGGATACGGATCTCTTCCCGGCGGGTACGGTAAGTATCGAGAGCATCCGCCTGCTGGAGGGGGCCTATAACGAGAAGATCATCTCCTATACGGGCAGTGTGCTGGCCGCTTCGGGCTGCGGGCTATCCGGCGTATTTGTGGATCTGATGTCGCGCAACGGCT
>WQUU01000021.1 GCA_009781925.1 Bacillota bacterium
GCTGGTGGCGATGGCGGCCTTCGGCAGAAAAGAGGCGCTGGCGATCTTTCTGGCGCGCGCGGTGCTGGGCGCGGTCTTCACCGGCGGGTTCGGCTCAGCGCTGCTGTTCAGCCTCGCCGGGGGCTTCTGCGCCTGGGCGATTATGGCGGCGCTCTATGGGGTGTTCGGGAAAAAACTCATCTGGGTCACCAGCATTTTCGGAGCGCTGGGACACAACGCGGGACAGCTCATTGCCGCCATGCTGATCCTCAGAACGCCGGCCATCCTCTATTATGGCTTTGCCCTTGCCGCTGCGGGGATTGTCACGGGAACCTTTACCGGGTTGGCGGCAAAAGCGGTGGTGAGCCGCTGGGAAGGGCCGCCTCAGGAGAAAATAGGGAAATAATAAAAAATATAACATAAAGCACTATTTCGACAAAACATACTTGCATATTGCCACAAGATGTTGTATAATAGCTGCGTATCATGTACCAATGAAGTGATTTATGGCAGAAGAAAGGAGTCTACCGATGAGTGACGCATCCGGCATGGAGGAAATTAAAAGCTATTTGCGCCAATTAGACTTTAAAAAGCGTCTGTTTGGCGGCTGTGACAAGGAGGACGTCCTGCAAAAGCTGCACACGGTGACAATGATGTTCCGTGAGCAGATCTCTCAGCAGGATGAGCAGCTCGAGACCGCCAACACGGAGCTTGAGACCACAAAGGGGCAGCTTGAAGCCGCCAACGGGCAGGCAGCGGCGTTTACCCAGCAGACCGAGGATCTGAACCGGCAGATCGAAGCCGCCAATCAGCAGGTTGAGGAGATCAAGGCGCAGCTCGAGGCCGCCAACGCTGAGGCTGAGACCGCCAAGGCGCAGCTCGAAGCCGCCAGGCAGCAGGCTGAAGCCGTGAGCGGACAGCTTCAGGGATATCAACAGCAGGTCGAGGCCGCCAATCAGCGGATCGCGCAGCTGATGGCCGACTCCGCCGCAAAAGAGGCGGCTTATCAGCAATTTGCCCAGGAGGTCAACGCGCTCCGGGTCAAGGCGGACACTTCCCGGGAATATGAGGAGAAGAGCCAGCTGCTGATGAACGAACTGGTGCGCATGGAGCGGGAGCGCGACGGCATTCTGGGCCGGGCGGAGACCGAAGCGCGGAAGATTATCCTCCAGGCGGAGGAGACCGCGCGGGAGCAGATTCGCCGGCTCCGGCGCGAGAGTGACATGGAGCTGGAGGCCAAGCGGCGCGAGGCCGAGGAGCTGAAGAACGAGATTGAGAGCGTCAAGGTCACCCGCGACACCTATATGAAGGATCTGAAGGTCACCATGCGCCTGATCTCCGAGGAGGTCGCTGAGATCCGGGAGCGGACGCAGGATCTCTTGGATCGCGCCACGGACGAGGCGGCCCTGTCTGGAGAGGGTTTGAGCGAGTACGACCATGAAGCGGTCTAAGGCGTCCCCTCCGGAGCCTCTTTCAGATTCGCCGGACGATTTGGTTCTTGCAAAACTTCAAAAAGTCCAAAAAAAGCGGGGCGTTTACCGATTTATCGTCCCGCTTGTTGTTGTTGCGGTCTGTGTGGTGGTTGTGTTCGGATTTCTATTGCAGATCTCCCCCGTGAGCGGCAGTTCCATGCTCCCCACCTTCTATCAGGGGGAATGGGTGCTTCTTTGGCGGCTGGACAGAACTTACGCGCGCAACGACGTCATCGCGTTTGTGCCCGAGGATCCCGAAAGCGCCGCGGTCGCCGACAAGGAGCTCATCAAGCGGGTGATCGGCCTGCCCGGAGAGACAGTGGATATCCAGAACGGGGCCGTACTCATCAACGGTACGCCGCTGAACGAACCGGAGATCGACCAGGAGACGGTTCAAAAGCCGGCTGGGCCGGGGGTACCGGTTTTCCCGCTGACCCTGGGGCCAAATGAATACTTTGTCCTGGGGGATAACAGGGGGAACAGCATGGACAGCCGAAACTTCGGGGTTATCACCAGGAGCGAGATCGCAGGCCGGATCATTGTCTCGCTGCGCTTTTTGAGCAGAGCGCATAGCACCGGTTAAGGGCCGCATATAAATATGAAGAGACATTTCCTTTTGAAAGTCGCGGTTGCGGCCGCGGCCGTTGCCCTCTCTCTCCTGGCGGGCTGCGGAAACGGGACAAAGGTTCCGCCCAACGACCCCCTCTATCCGGAACAGACAAATCTCGCCGCGATTTATATTGAGGACGCCTGGCGCGCCGGGTTCACCGGCGCGGGCGTCACCATTGCCGTTATCGACACGGGGTTTAATCCCCACGAGGACGTAGACTCCAGCCGTATTTCCGGCAGGAGCTATTCTGTGAACAGCGACGGCAGCGTTGCCCGTACCGATGGCTCCTATGCCGACACCGTGGGACACGGAACTTCCATCGTGGGGCTTCTGGCCGCGACGCGGAACAACAGGCTCGGCATCGCCGGGCTCACGGACGCGAATATTCTCGTGCTCAAGGTCGATGTGCCGGGCGCGCCCGCCCTGAGCTATTACACCGTGGCCCAAGCGGTTCGCGACGCCGCGGACGCCGGCTGCGGCGTCATCGACATCGGCGCCGGCACCCCGAACGCCAGCGATACGCTCAAAGACGCCTGCGACTACGCGGTGGGAAAGGGCTGCATCGTCATCGCCGCCGCGGGCGGAACAGCGGATACACCATATTATCCCGCGGCCTATGACTCCGTCATCGGCGTGGATGGGCTCGGAGCCGATCTCCGCCC
>WQUU01000022.1 GCA_009781925.1 Bacillota bacterium
GGCCCGTGAGCTTCTTGATTTTCTCCAGGCGGTACACCAGCGTATTTCTGTGAACAAAGAGTTTTCTTGAGGTCTCCGAGACGTTCAGATTGTTCTCAAAGAACTTGTTGATGGTGTAGAGCGTCTCCTGATCCAAGGATTCGATGGGGCTCTTTTTGAACACCTCGGACAGGAACATCTCACACAGGGTCACCGGCAGCTGATAAATAATCCGGCCGATGCCCAAATTCTCATAGTTGATGATCGTCTTATCCGTCTCAAAGACCTTGCCCACATCGATCGCCACCTGGGCCTCCTTGTAGCGGTCGGCCAACTCGCGCAGGTGCCGCGCCACCGTACCGATGCCGATGACGGTTTTGATCGACATCTCGGAGTTTGTGGCCTCCTCGATGTGCTTGGCGAGCGCCCCCAGATCCACGACCTCATAATTGAGGGGCAGCTCCTTGATCAAGACCACATCCGTCTCGCTGGTGGAGAGGACAAAGTCCTTCTGCCGATCCGGGAAGAGGTTTGAAACGATCTCGATAACCGAGGTGTCATTCTTGTCCGGCTGACGGATGAGGAAGACAGCCCGGGGCACGTCTGTAATAAAGTGCAGTTCCTTGGCCCGCATATAGACATCGCCCGGCAGAATGTTGTCCGAGATGATGTTCTTGACGAAGGTGGCCTTGTTGTGTTTTTCCTCATAACTGGCCTTGGCCTCGTTGAAGGCCACGGTGGCCAGAATGCAGATGCAGCGGGCTGTGTTGTCCCTGCCCTCTACAAAGACCGCATTGTCAAACTGGGCGGTGGGGCTGCCCAAGCGCTTGTAAGTCCTGCTGCCGGAGATGAACAGCTGATCCTGAATTTCATTGACAACCGCCTGGCTGTCCTCCAGGCGGGAGCCGATGAGGCTCAACTCACTGCACGCGACAACAAACCCCTCGGAGTCGATGACACCCAGGACGCGCTCCGTTGCCTCTTTCATCTGAACGATAACGCTTTGAAAAATCCTGCTCGACATGTGGTTACCTTCCCTTTCGATTGAAGCTCAAAATCTTTCCCTTAACATAATACCCTGTTTTATTGTTTTTTTCAATAGTTTTTCGCGCGAAATTTGTAAACTATTTTTGTTTTTTGTTACCATTGCACAATTATATGCCTATGCGTGGACGCTTGTGCTCGATTGAAAGACAGATTTCATCAGCGTCCCGGGTTCCAGCCGGGCATACGCTCCCCTGTCCAACCCATCCGGAAGCCGGAGCCCGCCGATGGCGATCCGCTCGAGCGATCTGACCCGTTTGCCCCGGGCGGCCACCATCCGCTTCACCTGATGGTACCTCCCCTCCGTGACGGTGATGCGGCACTCTGTCCCCGGCAGCAGTTCCAATTTCGCGGGGGCGCAGCGGGCGCCGTCGCCGAGGATGACGCCCTCCGCGAAGGCCGGAATGTCCCCCTCTGCCATGGGCGGGTCGGTCAGCGCCCGGTAAATTTTCGGAACCGCCTTCCGCGGAGACATCAGTTCATGGGCAAAGGCCCCGTCGTTGGTCAGCAGCAACAAGCCAGCGGCGTCCTTGTCCAGCCGGCCCACGGGAAAAATCCCCGATTTGCGGATCTCCGCCGGGAAGAGATCGAGGACGGTTCGCTGCGCGGCGTCCTCTGTCGCGGTCAGGACGCCGGCGGGTTTGTTCAGGAGGTAGTAGACGTATTCGGCCCAGCGCAGAGGCGCGCCGTCCAGCGTGACGCTGTGGGCGGCGGGGTCAAGTTTGCGCTCCGGGCGGCGCTCGGCCGCGCCGTCCACGGATACCCGCCCGGTGCGGATCGCAATACGGGCCTCGCTCCTGGAGAGGGCGCTGCTGTCGCAGAGGAGTTTGTCCAGGCGAAGGGTTGGCATAGGGATACCTCCCGGTATCACAGGGTAGGGAACGCCGCCTTCGGCGTCCCGTTTTGCGGGAACATTCAGGGCACGCGGGACGCCCAGGTGGGCGTCCCCTACAACGCCCAATGCAGGCTGCGGCCCACGGCTTTATTCCAGCCGGCCAGCAGCGCCGCGCGTCTGCTCTCCCCCATCTCCGGCGCAAAGGTCATGTCACAGCGCCAGAGGGTCTTAATTTCGTCCAAACTCCGCCACACGCCCACCGCCAGGCCCGCCAGATAGGCCGCGCCCAGGGCCGTCGTCTCCCGGATCATGGGGCGGCGCACACGGATGCCCGAGATATCCGCTTGGAACTGCATGAGCAGATTGTCGCGGGACGCGCCGCCGTCGGCCTTGAGTTCGGCGATAGGCAAACCCGTGTCCCGCTCCATGGCGCGGATCAGGTCGCCCGTCTGGTAGGCGATGGATTCCTCGGCCGCGCGCATGATGTGCTCGCGTTTTGTGCCCCGTGTGAGGCCCACGATGCAGCCCCTGGCGTACATATCCCAGGTCGGCGCGCCAAGGCCGGTAAAAGCGGGCACGAGGTACACCCCTTCGGAATCTTCGACCTTGCCCGCGTGGTATTCCACGTCCCGGCTCTCGTCAAAAAAGCGCAGGCCGTCCCGGAGCCACTGGATCACCGCGCCGCCCACGAATACGCTGCCCTCCAGGGCGTAGGGCGGTTTTTTCCCAATCCCGGCGGCGAGCGTGGTGAGCAGGCCGTTTTGACTGCGGACGGGTTTATCCCCCGTGTTCATCAACAGGAAGCAGCCGGTACCGTAGGTGTTTTTGACCTCCCCCCGGTCAAAGCAGCAC
>WQUU01000023.1 GCA_009781925.1 Bacillota bacterium
AGTTCGGGGCGCATGGCCTCGGCCCGGAGAGTCGCGCCAGAGGACGGCGGGACGCCGAGGGCGGCGTCCCCTACAGAGGACGGGATGCCCGGGTATGCGTCCCCTACGGGGGTATCCTCGATCAGCAGCACGTCCGACTCCTTGGCCGTGACGCGCATGATCCCGGCCTGCAGGCTTAGCATCCCGTCCGGGGAGATATTGATCACCGTCGCCCGCACCCCCGCCGAGAGGAGTGTAACGGCGTCCCCGGCCTTGAGGGGGCGGGAGGATTTTCGCTCCGGGGCCTTCGGCGCGGGGGCGCGGAGCTGATCGGCGGCCTCGTTTAAATCCCGGCGGAGTTTTGCCCGCGCCTCGTTTTGCCGCTTGTGATCCTCCTCCTCGCGCTGCAGTTCCCGCAGGCGGTCGAGTTCGGCAAAGGCCGCCTCCGCCGTGCGCCTGGCATCCTCGACGATCCGGGCGGCCTCCCGGCGGCCCTTTTCCTCGGCTTTCTCCAGTTTGACCTCCAGCTCCACGCGCAGGCGCTGGGCCTTTCGGGCGTTCTCCTCCGCCTCGCGGAGCTTTTTTGCGGCCTCATCCGCGTCCCGCTCGAGGACTTGGCGCTGGCGCTCCAATTTTTCGATTGTCGCTTCAAAGCTGGCGTTTTCGGTACCGACGCGGGCCTTGGCGTCCTCGATGATGTGCTCCGGCAGGCCCAGTTTCAGAGAGATGGCGAAGGCGTTGGACTTGCCCGGAATGCCCACCAGCAGCCGGTAGGTGGGGCGCAGGGTCTCCACGTCGAATTCGCAGGAGGCGTTCTGCACCCCGGGAGTGTTGGTGGCGTAAATCTTGAGCTCCGCGTAGTGGGTGGTGGCGGCGATCTTCGCCCCCACGTGCCGGGCGTACTCGACGACCGAGATTGCCAATGCCGCGCCCTCCGTGGGGTCGGTGCCGGCGCCGAGCTCGTCGAAGAGCAAGAGGCTCCGCCCGTCACACTCGCGCAAGAGTCCCACGATGTTCGTCATGTGGGACGAAAAGGTGGACAGGCTCTGCTCGATGCTCTGCTCGTCGCCGATGTCCGCCAAAACTTTGCTGTAGACCGGCACCGCGCTGCCGTCCTTGGCCGGGATGTGCAGCCCGCACAGGGCCATGACGGATAAGAGGCCCAAGGTTTTGAGCGCCACGGTTTTTCCGCCCGTGTTGGGCCCCGTAATGACCAGCGTATCGACCTCCCCGCCCAAAGTCACGTCCAGTGGCACCGCCGTCCGCTGTTCCAGCAGCGGGTGGCGCGCCCGGCGCAGGCGCAAAATATCCTGGCTGAGCTCCGGTTCCGCGCAGTCCAGTTTGTAGCTGAGTTTCGCCTTGGCGAAGATGAGGTCGAGGGCCACCAAGACGTTAAAGTCGCTCTCGATGTCCTCCTTAAAACCCGCGCAGTCCGCCGACAACTCGGCCAAAATGCGCTCGATCTCCGTCTTCTCGGCGGCTTTCAATTCCCGCACCTCGTTGTTCGCCTTCACCGCCGCCATGGGCTCGATGAAGAGCGTGGCGCCGCTGGAGGAGACGTCGTGCACCAGACCGGGCACGGCCCCCTTGTGCTCCGCCTTCACCGGGACGACGTAGCGGTCGGAGCGCGTGGTGATGAGGGCCTCCTGCAGCGCCTTTTGGAGTAAGGGCGAGGAGATGATCTTCTGCAGCGCCTCCCTGGCCCTCGCGGCGGCGGCCCGCATCCTCCGGCGGATGTCGGCGAGCTCCGCGCTGGCGCTGTCCGCGATCTCGTCCTCGCCGGGGATCGCCCCTAAAATCTTGTCCTCCAAAAAGCGGTTGGCCTGGAGCGCGTGGAAGAGATAGTCGATATCGGTCTTGCCTGAGTCCCTGCCGTCTTTGGCGCTGCCATAGGCTTTTACCAGGCGCGCGGAGCACAGCACCCCCGCGATGTCCAGCAGTTCCCGGGTGTTCAGCGAGCCGCCCAGGTCGGCGCGGGAGAGCGCCGGGCGCACATCCCGGACGCCGGAAAACGACGGCGAGCCGTTGATGGTCATCATCGCGCAGGCCGCCGTGGTCTCCCGCAGCCGGGCCCTCGCCTCAAAGAGATCATCGACGGGCCGCAGGGCAAGCGCCCGCTCCTGCGCCGACGCGGACACGGCCTCATAGGCCAGCATGTCCAAAACGGTGGGGAGCTCTAAGGTGCGGATCGATTTTTCGTAGAGTGCGTCCATTAGTGTAATGTCCTATTAAAAAGTGGTTGTTTAAATCATGATATCATTTAAGTTAAATTTACCCAATCAATCGTCGCTAAAGGATTATTTCCGTTTACTGTATACCCTTCTGTGCTTAGATATTGAACATAAAAATCATAATCCACCTGTGTACTGTTAATATAATATCTCCATTGCGCCTCTGCTAAATCCGCCATATCGGGATAGTCATAGAGTTCAGCTGAGGCAATTTTAATTACGGTATACCCATCACCAAATAACTTATAAATTGAAAAATTACCATTTGTACTGTCTATCAACCCATTGTATAAAATACTGCTTGAACCGACCCTGCTCCATGGAACTTCAATCGGTGTTCCCTCGTCATCATAACCGAATATATCGAACGGTTTGTTGTCCTTTATCGTAAATATTACTCCGAAACGGAAGTCATGAACGATTAAGCGGCGTATTGAACGTGTTCGGCGTGGAAGAAACGTGCAACATGTAGCGGGTTTTGCTGAAATTT
>WQUU01000024.1 GCA_009781925.1 Bacillota bacterium
TTTGTCGAAAAAACGCATCAAGAAAACCTCCGGCAATCTGAATGATCTAAGATTCTTCGCTGCGCGCAGAATGACATTTGATCGAATTCAGTTTGCCCGGAGGTTTCCAAATCAATAGAGGGAAATTTTGAAAAATGGCCCGCACCCCGGCCTTCGGCCTCGCAAGAGGAATGGGGGCAAGGGCGGCGCCCACAGCCTTATTCCTTCTGTTCCGCCACGGCCCAGGACTCCGCAAAAAAGAACAGCGCCAAGCCCAAAAAGAGAAAAGTCCGCGCCGTGCCGGTCTGAGCGGGTTCCCCGGGGTAGACGGCGGCCATGAGGTTAAAATAGACGCCCAGCTGGGTCAGCAGCAGGGCTCTGCCCGGCTTGACCCGGCCGAAGGCGTAGCCCGCCAGATAATAGAAACTCAGAGCCGCGCTGGCGATGGCCAGGATGCCGGGGACAAACAGCCACAGCTGGGGTTCCTCGGCGTTTTCCTTGTACAGAAAGATCAGCCAAACGCTCATCGCCACCGCCGAAAAAGCGGCGCAGAGGGCGGCGAAATATTTTCCGCCGAAGCTGCCCTTGACCAGTGTCAGACGGGCGACCGCCGCGGCGAACGCGACGAGAACCACAAAGGCCAGGAGCCCTACTAATTTTTGTAAAATTTCCCCGTTCCACAGCGCCGGGAGCATCAAAACCGCGAAAATCAGCAGCAGAACGCACGAGAGCCCCGCTAAAACCGTCTGTACGGGTCTGTCCAGGGACAGCGGAGCGGGTTTTTTCGGGACGGATAGCCCCTTGCGCAGCCAGAGGGTAAAGAGGATTGCCAGCCCCACGAAACAGGCGATGGCAACCACGACCGCCGTGCTGTAAGACGAAGAGCGCGCGACCAGCAGCAAATGGTTTCCTCCGACCACCTCGTCTTTCAGGACGTTTTGCATCTGCAGCCAGCGCAGAAACATGCCGAGCGCCCCGACCACGGCCGTCGTGATAAGCATAACCCAAGTTTTTCGCATATTGCAGCTCCTGTCCCAATACGATTGTAGAGGGTTCTTATTTTATACCCGGCGGACGGGATAGTCAACCTTTATTGACGATGTCTGTCTGTAGGGGGCGCTGCCCTCATCATCCCGCACGCACAAGGATAATCCCCCGCATGTATGGGATCAAGGACACGGGGCGATGTAGGCATCGCCCCCTGCAAGGAGACTCTCTATGAAACGTTTGATTTTTGGCTCGCTCCTGCTCTTGGTGATCGCGCTGCTGCTGCCTATGCTGTTTATTCCCGCCGCAGGAGACGGCGCGCCGGGGGGAAACGGGCCGGCCTTAGAGAGTGGGCCGCCGGGGGCGCCGTCCCCTGCGGGCGATCCGTCCATTGTAGGGCGCGGCGCCGCCCCCGCCGCGCCGGAGGGGCTTAGACCAGCGGGGACGCCGGGCCCGTCCCCCACCGCGGCCTCCGCGGGGGAAATGAAGGACGCGGACTACCATTTTACCGCGCTGATTCAGGGGGTGCTCACAGAAACTACGCTGGCGGACTATCTCCCCGGGGTGCTGGCGGCGGAGATGCCCGCCTCTTTTGCGCCGGAGGCGCTGAAGGCCCAAGCGGTGGCCGCCCGAACCTTCATCCTCTACCGCGCGGGACAGCAGAATTCCCGCCACCCGGAGGCCGCGGTCTGCGACGACTCCACCTGCTGCACGGCCTATACGAACCTCGACGATCTGCGCGGCAAGTGGGGCGCGGACTGGGCGGCTAACCGGGAAAAAATCATCGATGCCGTCCAAAGTACGGACGGGCAGTATCTCGTCTTTGACGGCGCGCCGATTTTGGCCGCCTTCCACGCCTCCTCCGCCGGAGAGACGGAGGACAGCGGCGCGGTCTGGGGCGCGCTGCCCTATCTCATCCCCGTCTCCAGCCCCGAGACGGCAGCGGATGTCCCAAATTACGTCAGCATCGCGGAAGTCAGCGCGAACGATTTTCAGAGCACGGTAAAAAGCGCCTATCCGGGCGCGGACTTGAGCGGAGCCCCGGAAACCTGGTTGGGGGAGGCCGTTCCGGATGCCAGCGGGCGGACAGGCTCCGTCAAGATCGGAGGCGTCTCCATAGAAGGCACGGCGCTGCGCACAATGTTCGGCCTGCGCTCCACGGCCTTCACGCTGGAATATACGGGCGGGCATTTTCTGTTCACGGTGACCGGTTCCGGCCACGGTCTCGGCCTGAGCCAGTATGGGGCCAATGTCATGGCGGAAGGCGGCGCGGATTTTAGGGAGATTCTGGCGCACTACTATCCGGGGACGGAGATGGTGTAGGGGCCTCCGGCGGCGAGGGCGGCGTCGTCTCCAGCGCGTTTCCCGCCATCACATATTTTGCGGCGAATTCGCTCACGAGGACGGCGTCGCTGCTCCCCTGCTCCAGGGCCTCGAAACAGTCGCCGAGGCCGGGCAGATAGCGCTTATTCAGGTTTAGGTCGCTCAGCGCCGCGCTGTTTTCAAAGATATTGATGAGATTCACGTTGTCGCGTATGGCGATCAGCTTCCCCTTCAGCTGGCTCAGGCGCTTGATGCCGGAGCTGGCTTTGACCACGACCACCTGATTGTCCGTGAGATACGGGGCTGTAACAGTCATTTGATCCGTGGAACCGCCCGGGACGCTCAGGCCGCCCCAGGCGCAGTCAATGTCCCCGGAGGCCAGCTCCACCTCCACGTCGAAGGGGGAGATCG
>WQUU01000025.1 GCA_009781925.1 Bacillota bacterium
ACGGCGATCAGCATCGCGCCCGCGCTCATCAGAACGAAGATTCCGCGCCCCATCAGGATGCCCATTCCCACCGTCAGTGCTGCTGTCATCAACGGGGGGAGGATGGGCTTGGGGAGTTCGACCTTTTTCTTCTCCTCCTTCGGCACGGGGGGCGTCAGTTCCACGCTGTCCGTGGGTTCCCTCTTGATGATGCGCGGGGAACGGCTGTAGTTCGGGAAATTCTCATAGGGTTCCGGCGTATGGAGGGACAGATTCAGCCGCGAGACAACCCGCGGCCCGGCGCACGCGATATATCCCTCATGGATGACCAGGCAGGCGGCGCCGAGCCAAAGGGTATCTCCAAGGGATAGGCTGTACTCGGCCTCCTCCGCTTTTTTCCCGTTTATGTATAGATCCGTCCCCGCAAGGATGTTGAGCCTGTTCCCGTCAATCGTGATTTCAGCGTCGGAGTCCCCGATGCTGATGTGGTCGTGCCCCCCACTGCCGACACGGATCGGTGAGACGCCCATTGTGGAGAAAAACCGTTCCTCCGCGTCAATGGCTAAGAGCCGCACGCCGCCGCTCACGCTGAAAAATTCGTTTTGAGGGAGCAGGGTGAAAACGGAGGCTCCCTGTTTGAACTTGCTTAACCGGGAACTTGGAAGCGGCAATTCCGCCGCCACCGCGTTTGGGGAAAACGTCAGGCAGCGGGCGCCATCAAACAATACTAAAGCTCTCATGAAATCCGCCCTCCGCCCGTCACGGTGTTGTGCCGGCGGCGGCTTGGGCGGCCTCGTCCCGCGCCTTCACCAGGGCCGCGATCTTGTTGTCCAGCTCGGAGAGCAGCGCGGTTTTTTGGTCTCCGGCCATCGTCGTATCGTTTTTGACGACGACCTCATATTTCATATAGGCGAACAGCAGCAGCTCGTTGTCCCCAAAGCGCGTGGCGATGTCGATCGCCTCGGTGAACTGCAGCCGGCCCAAATAAATCCAATAGTTAAAAATCTCGGCGTTGGTTTTTAAGGTCAGGCCCTGTAAGATATTGTTTTTCTGCGCGTCCGTCAGTGCCTCCGTGGCAACATAGGCCCGGGCCAGGATGTAATTGGTGTTGTAGTCCAGTTTCGTCGGGGCGTAGCCTGTCAGCGCCTGCTGTGTGCCAAGGTAATTGCCCCCCACATAGGCGGCGTTCGCCCGGATCACGCTGTCTTTATAGGGGATATCCTGAAACTTCGCCTGCCACAGGAAAAACGCCGCGGCGCAGAGCGCTGCCGCCAGCACAGGAATTCCAATTCTGCTGAGCAGGGCATTGCGCTTGGGCACCAACTTCTTGGTCGTCCGCGTCTTCTCCGTGGACGCGTGAAACTGTTGCAGCAGGAGGTCCTTGACTTCAGCCACCGTTTCCGGCGCGGTCAGCTCTGAAAGCAGTTTCTTCTTTTTGTACAGGTCGGTCCCGCCGTTTAGATAGTCCTCATATCCATATTTTCTGTACATGACACAGCCAATCAGCGCCTTGTACTCCGGTAAAAACGCGCTGTCCTCGCGGCGCGCGTCCCGTATCAGGACGCGGGGCCGCAGGTTGATGTCCATGAGGAGATTGTCCGGCGACAGCGAAAAGTCATACTCCGCGCACAGTTCCTCCAGCGCGGCGCAATTGACCAGGAACCGACACTTCTCCTCCAAAGAACTCCGGCTCAGACCGCTGATTGGCGTCAGACCCGCTGTGTCAAAGACAAACGTGACGCCGTCCTCTGCCTCCTCCAGCGTGCAATTTGCCAGTCCCTCCGCCGGAAACGTCAAAAACGCCCGCTTGTTCTTCGCGACTTCTAATTCGCTGTTGCGAACGTCACGCCTCAGTTGATTGCTCATATCCATTTTTACCCTCGCGCCTCCGCCAATCAGTTTTCTACGGCGGTCAATATATCCCCGTCAAATATCCGCTCTTCCGTAAATGTCCGGTACGCGCTCACCAGCTTCTGGCTCATCCGGGAGCGATAGTAATCCGGCGGCTGATCCAGTCTTAGCTTCCCGTGCTGCCGCAGGATGGCGACTCCGTCCCCGATCTTCTGCTCCGAGTCAATGCGGACGTCCTGTCGTCCGCTCCGCGTCTCTATGGTCAGGTTAATAAACAAAACTACCGCTCCCTCTTGCGTTTTTGCAGCCGGAACGCCAGCAAAAGCCCTCCGCCCGCGCAGACAAGCAGCACCAGCACGACAACCCATGTGGGGATGCTCCCACTGTTTCGCGCTGCGGTTACGCCGCTATGGGTATCCGGCGCGGCAAAGAGGGATACACCGCTGGCGGCGCTGGCAATCTGTGTCTCCACATCTACCGGCGCGAGTTCGTGAGGCCCCGCAAACAGCCCACCCGCCGTCTCCTCCTGCTGCCGCTGCTGATATGCCGTGATCGCCTCCGTCAGCGAACTGGCCTTCTCGGAAAACAAATCTATGTTAAATCGCGGCGTCACCGCGTCCCCCGCATACTGCTGATTCTTCAGCGCGTCCATGTTAATGGGCAGGTCGGCGGCCCGCGCCATAACCGCGCAAGAACACGCGATACACAGGATCAATACGATGAAAACGAACCTTTTTCGCATACTGTCACCTACCTACGACAGACAAAATCCGCGCCTGCGGTTTCGCCACCCGAAACACAGCCGCCACAGGCGCGGTCTCTGTCCTAATGCGCTTGTTACACGCCGAACTTGCTGGCGAT
>WQUU01000026.1 GCA_009781925.1 Bacillota bacterium
CTCTCCGCTATAAATTTGCCGTAGATTTTGGCATAGCCCGTCTGCCCCTTGAACTTGAAGCGCCGGATGGAATCCTTCACCGTATCCGCATAGAGCAGCGGCGACACGCAGACGGTGAACACCTCTCCCCTGTCGCTCACGGCCTGGGGCTCCGCCCTGGCGACAGAGTTCTTACAGCGCGCACAGACGCCGCTCTTTCCCGAGTCGAGCACCTTATGGCAGAACGCGCACTTCGGCGGAAAAAAGAGATCCAATAGCGTGGAGAAAAAACCCATGGTTGCGCCTCCTGTAATCTCACTTGTAGGGGCGGCGTTAGGCCGCCCGAATCCCCTGTAGGGGCCGATGCCCACATCGGCCCGTTCTTAACACGGCGGCGCGATGTGGGCACCGCGCCCTACAACGGGCGGCCTAACGCCGCCCCTACAGCTTGTCAACCGTCCGCCAATCTCGCCCTTAACCCGCTGTACCTTCTCACCTGGCGGTAGTTGTCGATCATCGCGCCGAAGACCCGCTCGTCGCCCACGGCCACGAGGAGCTCCTTCGCCCGCGTCACGGCGGTGTACAGCACACTGCGCGTCAGCAGCACGCCGGCGCCCTTCGAGACGCTCAGCACCACAGCTCTAAACTCGCTGCCCTGGGACTTGTGAACCGTCATGGCCCAGGCGTGCTCCAACTCGGAGAGCATGTCCGCGCTGTAGGCCGCCACGCGGTCGTCAAAGTCCACGTAAATGATATCCTCCAGGTCGTCGATGCTGACGATTTTCCCGATGTCCCCGTTAAAAACACCCTGCCCGCTCTCTTCAGGCTGCGGAGAGCCCTTGTCCGTCGGCCCCCCGCCTTTTTTCCACATTATATCATAGTTATTCCGGATTTGCATCACCCGATCGCCCTCGCGGAAGGTAAAATCTCCAAATTTCCACTCTTTTTTTCCTACCGCAGAGGGTTTCAGCGCCGCCTGGAGGCGCAGATTCAAGTTGTACGTCCCCGTCTCGTAGCGCCGGGTGGGCGTGAGCACCTGAATATCGGAAGCCGGGATACCCATGTTCTCCGGCAGACGCTTGGACACAAGCTCCACAATCGTATCCACCGCGCGGTTTATGTCCGTCCGGCGCATGAAGAAGAACCCCTCGCCGTTCTCCTTGAGGTCGGGGTATTCCCCCCGGTTGATGCTGTGCGCGCTCGTGACGATGCGGCTCGCGGCCGTCTGCCTGAAAATCTCCGTCAGGCGCACCGTCTCCGCCACGCCGGAGCGGATGATGTCGGCAAAGACGTTTCCCGGCCCCACGGAAGGCAGCTGATCGGCATCCCCCACCATCACCAGCCGGCAATGTTCCGGCATGGCGTCCAGCAGCGCGGCCATAAGTGTTATGTCAACCATCGAGCACTCGTCCAGAATAACAGCGCCACATTTTAGGGGCTCCTCCGCGTCTCGCTGGAAGACGGTCTCGTCCGTCTCCGGAGAGTAACCCGCCTCCAATAAGCGGTGGATGGTCTGAGCTTCCCGGCCCGTCAATTCGGCCATGCGTTTGGCGGCCCGGCCCGTGGGCGCGGTGAGGGCGATTTCCAGTCCGGCCCGCTCAAAGAGGGCGGCGATGGCCCGGATACAGGTGGTCTTGCCGGTGCCCGGCCCGCCGGTGATGACCAGAAGGCTCTTTTTCGCCGCCAGGCGGATCGTCTCCCGCTGGATCGCCGCGTAGCGGATACCGAGTTCAGATTCTAAACTGTCGATGAGCTTGTCCGCATTTTTGGAGATATCCCCGTCCTCCGCGGCCAGGGCCTTGAGTCGCCCGGCGCAGGCGGTCTCCGCCTCGTACAGACGGCGGAGGTAACAGCCCCGCACGCCGGCGATCGTCTCGCAGACGATGTCGCCGTCTTCGCTTAGCGCGTCGAGCGCCTCCTCCACGGTCTCCCGCTCGGCCCCGATGAGCTGGGCGGTGGCGGCGATAAGCTTGTCCCCGGGGATGAAGCAGTGGCCGTTTCCGGCGTTGTGCCGGAGCTCAAAGCCGAGGGCAGCCTCGATACGCTCCGTACAGTCGCTCTCAAAGCCCAGATTCAGCGCCAGTTGATCCGCCTCGGAAAAGGCCCCGCCGATATGATCCTGGGCGAGGATGTAGGGGTTGCTGTGGAGGATGTTCAGGGAACTGTCGCCGTAAAAGCGGTATATCCGCATGGCCAGCTGGGGGCTGATACCCTCGGCGTAGAGAAACTCCATCAGGCGGCGCAAGGCTGTCTGTTTTTTAAAGTTTTCGGACATCTCCCGCGCCTTTTTGGCGCTGATGCCCCGAACCTGGCTCAAGCGCTCCGGCTCGTTCTCCAAAACGTCCAGCGCCCGATCCCCGAAGGCCGTGACGATGAGCAGCGCCGTCGCGGGGCCGATGCCGCTCACCGCCCGCGAGGCCAGATACGCATAGATAGCGTCCGCGTCTCTGGGAAAATCCCGCTGAGCGGTCTCTGCCTTGAACTGCTCCCCGTGCTGGGCGTGGCGCGTCCACACGCCGGTGAGCAGGAGCTTTTCCCCCACGGCGGCGTAGGGCAGGCAGCCCACGGCGTTGACCGTCTCCCCGTCCTGGGTCTCCAGCCGCAGCACCGTGTAGCCGCTCTCCGCGTTTTGATAGACGACCGCCTTCACGGTTCCGGCCAGTTCTATGGGGTCTGTCCCCCGTTCCGCGCCCCTGTCCATCCTTCCAT
>WQUU01000027.1 GCA_009781925.1 Bacillota bacterium
CCACGGTTATCCCCCTTTGACAGCGGTGATTTTATCCGCTAAAATCTCAACATACATCCCGCGCCCGCCCGCGTCGCGGACGCTCAAAATTCTGTATACATCGCCGCGATGCATGATATTGTACGACGGCGTGATCTTCACCGCCGGATCTGCGCGGAAAGTGAACATGACGGTCGCCGTGGAGAAAGCCGCCCTGTTCGCCCACACCTTCGTGCCGCGTTGTTGTTCAAAATACGCGCGGGTTGACAGTATCACTTTTTCAACAGGCTCACCGGAGAAGCCCTCCGCGTCCTTGACTTTGACGGTTTCGATAATGTCGATAAATTCAGTCATTCTCCCAAAGCTCACGACACCGCCTCCTAAAATTTCCACTGCCGGTCAAGTCTCAGGAGATTGTTGACCGTGTCCCAGACCTGCTGACCGGCTTGGATATTATCTCCGAAATACCCAGCTGTGGAGCCGTCCCGGGATTCGTAAAAATGCGAAGCAAGAACAATGACAGCCTGTTCGGTGGTCGGCGTCATGGGTTTTTCGGCGTAGGTGCCCTCGTCCAAGTGCTGGAATTTCTCGGCATAGGACACCGCCGCAGCGATAAACGAACGCAACAAGGCGTCGTCGGCGTTATGCGTGAGGATCAGGTTAGCCCGGACTTTATCCAGCAGATCCATTTTCGCCGTATTGTCCGCCGCTTTGCGTCTGGCCATCTCAGTCTCCCCCGCCGCCCATTTGCAGGACTTTCACGGCTTCGGGCAGGATCAGCTTCCCGTCCACGCGCTGGGTGGCCTTGAACCCGACCTGGTCGGTAAGCGCAAATAACTCGTTCAGCCGCTCAAAAGTGCGCCCCCGGCGGTCGCCGATCCAGTAATACGTAAAATCCCCGAAAATAAGGACTTTCGCGTCCGCCGCCATCTCCGGGATATAGCTGGAGACATACACGGGCCTGCCGAGGAGCATGTCAGGCGCTCCCAGAGTCACGGACGGCTGCCATATGTACTGCCCGTCAGTCCCTTTCAGCATCCGGAGTTTCATCACGGTTTTCTCATTGGCCGCGAACACAGCCTTGTTCCTGTACGGTGAGCGAAGCGAGTAATACAGCTTGATAACGTCGTCAAAGCTGATTCCGTCCGCGCTTGCGGCGGTGTGGCCGATCTGCGCGTCCATGAGGATTCCGGTGGGCTT
The DNA here is from genome assembly GCA_009781925.1 of Bacillota bacterium. Taxonomy (GTDB): domain Bacteria; phylum Bacillota; class Clostridia; order Oscillospirales; family Oscillospiraceae; genus WQUU01. Next base: position 1,180 of record WQUU01000027.1, read on the forward strand.
TTTCACGCCGTCACCTACAAAAAAGGCTTCCTCCTCTAACGCGCCCAGCCGCTTACCGAAGTCGTCGGCGAGGAAAGCTTCAATGGAAAACGCCGAATCCTCCAGCAGTTCCCGCGAAACTTTTATGAGCGTAGCCAGTTTATACGCATTCAGTGACGTTTGAGCGAAACTGCTGTCGCTCTCGGGAATCAAGGCCGCCTCTTCCACCCAGCTGGCCGTGCCGCGAGTGGCCACGAGGGGGATTTGCAAAGTGCCGTTCGTGGTCGTGATAACCCGCGCCAGAGTGCGCATGATATCGTTCTCTTCCAGCGCGGCCACGAGCGTGCGCTCGAACTCATCCGGGACAAGATAACCGCCCTCGGTGTCCGTGCCGATAGAAAGGGCGTTCAGCACGCTCCTGTCGAGATCGACCTTCTCCTTCCGCATGGCCATCAGGAACGACCGCCTGTATTCAGCGGTCGCCCGCCCGGTCACGGGTGTGTTTTCCAATTCGGGGGACGGCACGGTTTTGACATGCTCTTCGATAGCTCCGGCGAGTTCGCGGTCAATGGCGTACTGCCGCTCCAAAGTCTCGATATCCCTGCCAAGCGCCAGTACCTCGGCTTCCATTTTCTCGTAAGATTTATAGTCCTCGTCCGACACAGAACCGTCAGGGCCGCGCTTGCTTTCAAGAAACGCTTTCGCGCCGTCCCACTTTTGTGTGCGGGTCTTGCGCAGTTCAAAGGTGTTGGTCATAAATTCCTGCCTCCATAAATTTTTGTATTCTTTTTTGCCGCTGCTGAAGTTCAACATAAGGGGTACCGCGTATTAGCTGGTTCTGTGTCTGATTAAGTATCGTTGATGGCGGTTTTTCGGTGATTCGGCGCAGCAAGGAGTTCATCACGCGGAATTGTGTGCCCTCGTCGTAAAGTATACCGTCCGCGAAGCCGTAATCCACCGCCTCGTTCGCGTTGATCCACTTTTCCTGATCCATTAATTCGGATATTTGGGCCCGCGTCTGGTGTGACTTTCTCTCATAAACGTTAATTATTGACTCTTTTATCTCATCAAGCATGGCCTTGACGCGCAGCATTTCCGCGCCGTCACCGATTGCCATTGTGGACGGGTTATGGATAAACAGCCAAGAAACGGGCGACATCAGCACCTTATCACCCGCCATCGCCACGACGGATGACGCCGACGCCGCGATTGCGTCGACTTTGACCGTCACCTTGCCCTTGCCGGTGGTGGAATACTCTTTTAAGGCGTTGTAGATTTGCGCCCCAGCGAACACATCGCCGCCGATGGAATTTATCCAGACGGAAACATTGCCGACGCCGCCGAAAAGCTCATCTTTAAAGGCTTTCGGGGTAACCTCGTCGCCCCACCAGGTTTCCTCGGCCAGAGGCCCGTCGAGACGCAAAACCCGCTCACCGTCAGGGTTTGTCGTTAAATTCCAGAACCTGTTCATGCATCGTCCCCCTGTGTCAATTGCCGAATGTATCCAAAATCTTTCTGGC
>WQUU01000028.1 GCA_009781925.1 Bacillota bacterium
CGCCGATCACGGTCACACCCTTGCAGGCCGCCATGGCCTCGGCCACTTTTTTGGTTCCGGCGGCAAAGGGGGCCATTTCAAACACACCCATGGGGCCGTTCCAGACCGCCGTGCCGGCATTGCGGACAACCCCCGCAAAGGTCTCCGCGGCCTCCGGGCCGATGTCCATGCCCATAAACTCCGCGGGGATCCGGTCGGAGGGGCAGCACACGGTCTCGGCTGTCTCTGAAAATTTCGCCGCCGCGATGCTGTCTTGGGGCAAGACCAGTTTTACGCCCTTAAATTCGGCCTTCCGCATCATGTCGCGGGCATAGTCGAGCCGATCCTCCTCACAGAGGGATTTGCCGATCTCGCCGCCGCCGGCCTTGATGAACGTATAGGCCATGCCGCCGCCGATCACGAGGCAGTCCGCCTTTTCCAGCAATTTGTCGATGACGCCCAGTTTGTCGGAGACCTTCGCTCCGCCCAAGACCGCCACGAAGGGGCGCTTTGGATCCTCCAGGGCGTTGCCCAGCATCTCCAGCTCCTTGGCCACCAGAAAACCGCTGACGGCGGGGAGATAGTGGCTGACCCCCTCGGTGGAGGCGTGGGCCCGGTGGACGGTGCCAAAGGCGTCGGACACGTAAATATCCGCCATCGACGCGAGCTCCTTCGCGAATTCTGGGTCGTTTTGCTCCTCACGCGGGTCATAGCGGAGATTCTCAAGCAGCATGATCTCCCCGCCCTTGAGTCCGGCGGCCAGGCTCTTTGCGCTGTCGCCGACGATGTCCGCAGCCATTTTGACAGGCTGGCCCAGGAGCTTGCTGAGCTCCTCGCCCACGGGAAGAAGGCTCAGCGATGGCTTCCATACGCCATCCGGCCGGCCCAGATGGGAGCAGGCGATGACCGCCGCGCCGTTTTCCAGCAGATAGCGGATGGTGGGCAGCGCGGCCACGATACGGGTCGTATCGGTAATTTTGCCGGTTTTCTTGTCCATGGGAACGTTAAAATCGCAGCGCAGGAGGACTTTTTTCCCGCGCACGTCCACATCCCGGACGGTTTTCTTGTTGTAGGCCATGTGTTGTTCCTCCAAAAAATTGATTTTATATTAATCTCTGTAGGGGCCGATGCCCACATCGGCCCGCGCCTGACGCAACGGCGCGATGTAAGCACTGTTATCTGTAAGCAATGTTGCATATCGCTTAACCGCGCCTGACGCAACGGCGCGATGTAGGCATCGCGCCCTACAACGGGCGGCTATATACCACCCTTACACGGTCAGGCCCGGAAAACCCTGCTGGCGCAGAGCCTCAAAACAGACGATGGCCACGCTGTTGGCCAAGTTTAAACTCCTGGCCTCGGCCCGGATGGGGATGCGGGCACAGTCCGCCGCATAGCGCTCCCGCAGGCTCGCCGGCAGACCGGCCGTCTCCCTGCCGAAGATCAGCTTAACGTCGCCGCGAAAATCCCGCCGGGCATAACTCTGATGGGCCTTGGTCGTCAAAAGGGTGAGGTTTCCGTCCCCATGGGCGGTGAAAAAGTCCTCGATGCTGTCGTGGACGCACAGCTCCACCAGATGCCAATAGTCCAGACCGGCGCGTTTGACCGCGGCGTCGCTGATGTCAAAGCCCAGGGGGCGGATGAGGTGCAGGCGGGCGCCGGTTGCGGCGCAGGTGCGGGCGATGTTCCCGGTGTTGCTGGGGATCTCCGGCTCTACCAGAACGATGTCAATCACGGCGCTCCCCCATGTTAAAAATTATCACGCCTAGCATTGTACCGCTGTTTGGCACTTTTTTCAATAGATTTCCGCAGAAAAAAGTAAATTTATTCGAATTTCTTTCTCAGAATTGAACATTTGTTTAAAATTAGGGCTTATGGCTTGTATTTTTGCCCGCTTTCTAATATAATCTGTTTGTTCTGAACCCTGTAGGAGCGGGGTTCCGTCCCCGCCCGCAATACCTTGAGTCACGGCGGCCGGGCATGGAAGCCCGGCCTTGCCGGCGCAAAGGAGTGAGCAAATTGGACAACACCCTATATCTTGTCGTACCCTGCTATAATGAGGAGGAGGTTCTGCCCGAGGCGGCGAGACGCCTGGGTGAGAAGCTGCGCGCGCTGATCGCCGCAGGCAAAATCTCCGGCGAGAGCCGCGTCCTCTTCGTGAACGACGGTTCAAAGGATCACACCTGGGCGCTGATCGCCGCGCTGCACCGGGAGGACAAACTCTTCTCCGGCATCTGCCTGAGCCGGAACCGGGGCCACCAGAACGCCCTCCTGGCCGGGCTCATGACCGCAAAAGACCTCTGCGACGTTGCCGTCTCTATGGACGCCGACCTCCAGGACGACATCGGCGCCGTGGACGCCATGGTGGACAGGTACCTGGAGGGCTGCGATATCGTCTATGGCGTGCGGGCGAAGCGCAGGACGGACAGTTTTTTTAAGCGCTTCACCGCCGAGGGTTTTTATAGACTCATCCGCGGCATGGGCGGAGAGGTGGTCTTCAACCACGCGGACTACCGGCTTATGAGCCACAGAGCGTTGCTGGCGCTCTCGGAATATCAGGAGGTGAACCTCTTCCTGCGCGGGATCGTGCCCATGCTGGGTTACAAGTGCGCCACAGTCGAATACGACAGGGGGGAGCGCTTCGCCGGGAAGAGCAAGTACCCGCTCCATAAAATGCTGGCCTTTGCTATGGAGGGCA
>WQUU01000029.1 GCA_009781925.1 Bacillota bacterium
GGGTACCGAGCACCTGCTCATGGGGATCCTGCGCGAGCCGGACAGCGCCGGAGCCCGGATCATTAGCTCCGCCGGAGCGGATTTGAACAGAGTTTATACCAGCGTCATGGACGTGTTCGGCGCGCCGGGCTACGGTATGCGGGAGAATCCGTCTCCGACGGCCGTGCGGACGCGGACAAAAAATGCCGAGACCAAGACCCTGGATCAGTTCGGGCGCGACCTCACCGAGCTGGCCCGCCAGAATCAGCTGGATCCCGTCATCGGCCGGGAACGGGAGATCCAGCGCGTGATCCAAATCCTCTCCCGGCGCACGAAGAATAACCCCTGCCTCATCGGGGAGCCCGGCGTGGGCAAGACCGCCGTCGCCGAAGGCCTGGCGCAGAAGCTCTCCGCCGGGGACGCGCCGGAGAATTTGAGAGACAAGCGGATCGTCACCCTCGACCTCTCCGGTATGCTGGCGGGCACCAAATACCGGGGGGATTTTGAGGAGCGCATCAAATCCGTGCTGAGCGAAGTCAAAAAGGCCGGGGATATTGTGTTGTTCATCGACGAGCTGCACACCATCATCGGCGCGGGCGCGGCGGAGGGGGCCATCGACGCCGCGAATATCATCAAACCCGCCCTGGGGCGCGGGGAGATCCAGGTTATTGGGGCCACCACCCTCGATGAATACCGCAAGTACATCGAAAAGGACGCCGCCCTGGAGCGCAGGTTCCAGCCGGTGAGCGTGGAGGAACCCTCCGAAGAGGAGAGCATCCGCATTCTGAGCGGCCTGCGGGATCGCTACGAGGCCCACCACAAACTCAAAATCACGGACGAGGCCATTGAGGCCGCCGTAAAAATGGCCAGCCGTTACATCAATGACCGCTTTTTGCCGGACAAGGCCATCGACCTCATCGACGAGGCCGCGTCCCGGGTGCGCATGGAGAGCATGACGGCCCCGGTGGGCTTAAAGGATATCGAGGCGCGGCTCAAAGCGCTCTCCGCCGAGAAGGAGGCGGCCATTCAGGCCCAGGACTTCGAAGAGGCGGCCAAGCTCCGCGACCGGGAGCGGGAGCAGCGGGAGCTGCTCAATAAGGCCCGGGAGGACTGGGATCAAAGCCGGAGCGGACACGGCCGCAGCGTGAAGGCAGGGGACATCGCCGCCGTGGTCTCCGGCTGGACGGGCATCCCCGTCACCAATCTGACGGAGACGGAGACGGAGCGGCTCCTCAAGATGGAGGAGATTCTGCACCAGCGGGTCATCGGGCAGGACGCGGCGGTCTCCGCCGTGGCCAGGGCAATCCGGCGCGGGCGCGTGGGGTTAAAAGACCCAAAACGGCCCATCGGCAGCTTTCTGTTTCTGGGCCCCACAGGCGTGGGCAAGACCGAACTCTGCAAGGCCCTGGCGGAGGCCGTCTTCGGGGACGAGGACGCCATGGTGCGGACGGACATGTCCGAATTTATGGAGCGGCACACGGTCTCCAAGCTCATCGGCTCGCCCCCCGGCTATGTGGGCTACGACGAGGGCGGGCAGCTCACCGAAAAAGTCCGACGCAAACCCTATAGCGTGCTCCTTTTTGACGAGATCGAAAAGGCGCACGAGGACGTGTTTAACATCCTCCTGCAGATCATGGAGGACGGCAGGTTGACGGACGCCCAGGGCCGCAAAGTGGATTTTAAGAACACCATCATTGTCATGACCTCCAATGTGGGCGCGAAAAACATCACCGAGCGGCAAAAAAAGCTGGGGTTTGCCGGGGCAGGGGATCAGGACAGCGAGGCCGCGGACTACGAGGCCATCCGGGCCCTGGTCATGGCCGACTTGAAAAAAACCTTCCGGCCCGAGTTTCTAAACCGTGTGGACGAGACCATCGTCTTCCATCAGCTCAGCCGGGAGGACATCCAAAAAATCGCCCGGAACATGCTGGCGATCGTGTCCGGGCGGGTGAAAACTCTGGGCGTCACGCTCAGGGCGTCCGACGAGGCCGTCGACAAATTGGCCGAGCAGGGTTTTGACCCGCTCTACGGGGCGCGGCCCCTGCGCCGCACGATTCAGGCGGCCGTCGAGGACAGCGTGGCCGAGCTTTTGCTGGAGGGCAGACTGAAGGCGGGAGATTTGGCTGAGGCCGCGGTCGAGGACGGGAAGATCGTGATCAGGCAGGTAACAGCGAACAGTTAACAGTTAACAACGGACAGCGAAGGGCGCTCCGGAGATGGGGCGCCCTTGTTTGGATTTATTCGCCATAGTGGAACCGGCAGGAGAGGATTTGGATCTCGGTACCTTCAATCCGATAAATTAGCCGGTTTTCGTCGTCGATCCTGCGACTCCACCATCCCTGATACTGGTGCTTGAGCGCTTCTGGTTTGCCGATCCCATCATACCCGTTGCGGTCAATATCCAGAATCAATTGGTTGATGCGTTTGAGCGTCTTTCGATCCTCGGCTTGCCAATAAACATAGTCTTCAAACCCTGTTGCTTTGAAAGCAATTGTCTTATTCACCCACCATTGCCTCCAATTCCGCCATTGTCTTTATAATTTTCGGGATATTCGGATTATTCCACTCCGCCAAAGACTTTTCAAGACGCCGCGCGTTAGCGCCATGATAGAAAGGATCGTCCGGCTCGGCAATTTCAAAGGGGATTTTGCGTTGGTTCAAGACCGCTTTGAAAAACAGATTGACGGCAGTGGAGAGGTTCATTCCGACCGCGCCGCAGAAATCCTCCATGCCCCGCTTGACGTCCTCGTCCACACGGACATTGACGGTAGTCTGTGCCATAAAATCAACTCCTTAGGTTTTTGTATACACAGCATAACATATTGTGTGTACAAAGTCAATAAAAATCCCCGAAGGCCAAGACAGCGGCGTGTCGAGGACGCCGCGCCCTACAGGATGCCCCATGCAGCCGGAAACTCGTCTCGACCGTTTGTATCTTTTCTACCCCCTTTTCTTTTTTATCTTCTTATGGTATAGTACAAGCTATCCAAACAGCAAGGGGGGCGCGGCGTGAACAACAACAACAAATTCCAGCGGCTCATCGAGCCGAGTATGCGGATGATGCTGATCATCCTCGTGATCTTCGCGGCGGCGGCCCTCTTTTTCGACTACCGCTTGGCAGCGGTCGAGGCGGGAGTCGTCCTCATTCTCATCGTTTACTCCATCTTCGCCGCCAGGAGGCGGAGAAAACAGCTCACGGAGTATGTGGAGTCCCTGACCTATGACGTAGAGAACGCCAGAAACGACACCCTCATGAACTTCCCCCTGCCCATGGTGGCCTTCCGGGTGGAAAATCTGCGGATCATCTGGGGCAACCAGACCTTCTTCTCCATCTGCGGCGCGAAACCCGCCTCCTTTGAAAAGAGCATGCTCGACTATATCCCGGATTTTTCCGGCAAGTGGCTTTTGGAGGGAAAAGACCGATACCCCGGCCTCCTGGAGGTCAGGGGGCGGCGCTACCAGGTGCACGGCTGTATCGTACGCACCGACCAGAAGGACGGGGGTAAGGCGGACTTCATGGCCATTGCCTACTGGGTGGACGTCACGGACTACGAGGACATCCGCCTGGAGCATCTGGCCTCCCGGCCCGTGGTCGCCGTCGTCGTCTGGGACAACTACGACGAGCTGCTCAAGAACGTCAGCGACCGGCAGCGCACCGAGCTGCGCGGCGCGGTGGATGAGTTGGTGGAGCAGTTCTGCCAGAGCGCGGAGGGCTTTGTGCGGCGCTATGACCGCGACCGCTACGTCTTCGTCTTCGAGGAGCGGCGGCTCAAGGCCTATATCGAGCAGAAGTTTTCCCTCATCGACAACGTCCACAAAGTCACGAGCCCCAGCGGCATCCACGCCACGGTGAGCATCGGCATCGGGCGGGATGGCAAAAGCCTGGAGGAGTCCTTCCAGTTCGCCTCCCTGGCCGTGGAGATGGCCCTCTCCCGCGGAGGGGATCAGGCTGTCATCAAAAACCGTTTCAGCTTTGAATTTTTCGGCGGGCGCGGCACGGAGGTGGAGACCCGCACGAAGGTGAAATCCCGTGTCATGGCCAATGCCCTGGCCGAACTCATCGCGGACGCCTCCCAGGTCTATATTATGGGTCACAAATTCGCCGACCTGGACACCATCGGCGCGGCGTCCGGCATCTGCTGCATCGCCCGCAAGAAGGGGAAAAAGGCTTATATCGTCGCGGATCTCCAGAATAACGCCGCCGAGCCCCTCATCGCGAAACTGCGGCGGGAGGCGGAGTACAAGAATACCTTTGTTTCGGCCCAGGAGGCCCTGTTTTCGGCGGACAGCCGCAGTCTCCTTGTGGTGGTGGACACCAGCCGCCCCGAACAGGTGGAGAGCGAGAGCCTGCTCCAGGCCCTGACCCGGGTGGCCGTGATTGACCACCACAGGCGCGCGGCCAGCTACATCAAAAACGCGGCTCTGAACTTCCACGAGCCCTACGCCTCCTCCGTCTGCGAGCTGGTGTCGGAGCTTTTACAGGAGCTGGTGGAACAGGGCGATATCTTCCGGGTCGAGGCGGAGGCCATGCTGGCCGGTATCTCCCTGGACACGAAAAACTTCACCATCCGCACCGGGGCCCGCACCTTTGACGCCGCGGCCTTTCTGCGCCGCGCTGGGGCGGACACCTCGGAGGTCAAACGCCTCCTGCAAAACGATCTGGAGAGCACGGTGGCCCGCTACAAGATCCTTCAGCGGGCGAAACTCTACCGGGGTATCGCCATCGCCGCGCCGGAAGAGCCCCAGCGCCGGGTAGTGGCGGCCCAGGCTGCGGACGAGCTTCTAAACATCTCCGGCGTCCAGGCGTCGATGGTGGTCTTCCCCACAGAGGACGGCGGCATCAACGTCTCCGCCCGCTCCATCGGGGACGTGAACGTCCAGGTTCTATTGGAGAAGCTGGGCGGCGGAGGCAACGCCTCGGCCGCCGGGGCCCAGATGGGCGAGCTGGACTTGAAGGAGAGCGTAAACCGGCTTTTGGGCGCGATCGACGAGTATTTTGACGGGTGAGGGTGTTCATTGCCCTCGATTCTTTCGCAATCCGATACAAAAAGGAGCACATTAGCATGAAAGTCATCTTCCAGCAGGACGTCAAGGGCCAGGGGAAAAAGGGCGAGATGAAAGAGGTCTCCGACGGTTACGCCCGCAACTACCTCCTGCCGCGCAATCTGGTCATTGAGGCCAGCGCGGACAACCTGAACGCCATGAAACTCAAGGAGAAGGCGAAGCAGAAACAGCTCGCCAGGGAGATCGCCGCGGCGCAGGAGGACGCGAAAAAGCTCGAGAGCGTGCTCCTCAAAATCCCCGCGAAGGCCGGGGCCACCGGCAGACTCTTTGGCTCCATCACCTCCAAGGAGATCTCCGAGGCGCTTTTGGAACAGGCCGGCCTCACCATTGAGAAGCAGAAGATCGTCCAAGCCGAGCCCATCAAGGCATTCGGCAGTTTTGAGGTGAAGGTCAAGCTGGGCCATGAGGTCAGCGGGACGATCCACCTGCTGGTGACGGAGGAGCGGCGCCACGCCGCCGCGGAAGAGAAGCGCGACACGGCCGCCGCGGGAGAGAAGCGCCATGGATGAGCTTCTGGGCCGCCGGATGCCCCACAGCGTGGAGGCTGAGCAGGCTATTTTAGGCTCCATGCTCATCGACCCGGCCTGTATCCCAGCCGTCATCGAGCGCCTGCGCAGAGACGACTTCTATATCGAGGCCAACCGGGACATCTATGAGACGATCCTGACCATGTTCTCTTTCTCCCAGACCATCGACCCCGTCACGGTTCTGGATCAGATGCGGGTGCGCGGCGTTTTTGTGGAGAACCGCTCTCAGGCCTATATTCTGGAGCTCATGCAGGTCACCCCCACCTCCGCCAATGTCCGGGAGTATGTGTCCATTGTCCGGGATCAGGCCCTCCTGCGCAGGCTGGTGCAGGTCAGCGGCGAGATCAGTGAGATGGTCTACGCGGGAGAGGGCGGGGCAGAGCTCCTGCTGGAGGCCGCCGAGCAAAAGATCTATGCCCTCCGCCAGGGGCGCTCCACAGGCGGGCTGATCCCCATCGGGATGATTGTCGCCCAGGTATACGAGCAGCTCAACGAGCTGGCGGAACGGGAGGAGAGCATCCCCGGCCTGTCCACGGGGCTGGTCGATCTGGATTCCGCCATTCTGGGCTTGAACAGGGGGGATCTCATCCTCATCGCCTCCCGGCCCGGCATGGGCAAGACCAGCGTAGCCATGAACATCGCCATGCACGTGGGGATGAAAACCAAAAAGCAGGTGGCCATCTTCTCTCTGGAGATGTCCCGGGAACAGCTGGCGGTGCGGCTGCTCTCCGGCGCCAGCGGGGTGGACGGCAAAGTTCTTCTGACCGGCAGGCTCAATCAGACCCAATGGCGGCGCCTGGCGGTCGCGGTGGATGAGCTCAGTGAGACAAATCTGCTCATCGATGACAACCCGACCCTCACCGTTGCGGACATGAACGCCCAGTGCCGACGCCTGAAAGATCTGGGGCTCGTGGTGGTGGACTATCTCCAACTCATGCAGAGCGCCGGGAACGGGAAAAATTCCAACTATGAGAACCGCCAGCAGGCGGTCTCCGATATGAGCCGGATGCTCAAAATCATGGCGAAAGAGCTGAATGTGCCCGTGCTCTGCCTCTCCCAGCTCAGCCGCGCGGGAGAACTGCGCTCAGGCGGAAGCAGGCTGCCGCAGCTCTCCGACCTCAGAGAGTCCGGGGCCATCGAGCAGGACGCGGACGTCGTCATCGCCCTCTATCGGGAGGGGTCTTTCAACAAGGAGTGCGAAAATCCGAACCTGGCCCAGGCCCTCGTCCTCAAGAACCGCCACGGGGACACCGGTTCGGTGGATCTCCTCTGGCGGCCGGAGATCACCTCCTTCCAAAGCGTGGAGCGCCGCCACGGGGACAGGCCGGAATAATGTTCACTGACATCGCCGAACAATATGACATGCTCCCCGCCGGAAGCCGCGTCCTCGTCGCGGTTTCCGGCGGGGCGGATTCCGTATATCTTCTGCACAGACTGTCTGAGGCGGCGGGGTATGGAGCGGAACCTCCGTCCACCCCATTATGGAGCCTCGGCGTCGCGCACTTCAATCATCGGCTCCGGGGGGCGGAGAGCGCGCGGGATGCGGCCTTCGCCGAGAACCTGGCGGCCTCGCTGGGACTGCCCTTCTACCTGGGCGCGGCGGATGTGGGCGCCTGTGCGCAAGGCCGGCACATGGGACTGGAGGCGGCGGCGCGGGAACTGCGCTACGCCTTTCTGCTGAAAACGGCGGAGGAAAACGCTTACGACCGTATCGCCACGGCCCATACGGCGGACGACAACGCCGAGACGGTGCTCTTAAACCTCATCCGGGGCAGCGGGACAAAAGGGCTCTGCGGCATTCCGCCCGTCCGAGGCAAAATTGTCCGCCCGATTCTGGATGTGACTGAGGCTGAAATTCGCGCCTGGCTGGATGCGCGGGAGGTCGCGTATGTGGAGGATTCCAGCAACAACCGGGACGACTTCGCCCGCAACCGCCTGCGCCACCGGGTGGCGCCCGTGCTCCGGGAGCTAAACCCCCAATATGCGGCGCATATCCTGCGCGCCGGGGCGCTTTTGCGCGCGGATGCGGCCTGTCTCGACGGTCTGGCCGAGGCGTTTTTGCGGGAAAACGCAGAGGATGCGGGGCGTCCGGAGGCCGGCCCTTACAGCGCCTCCCAAATGGCGAAGCTCCCGATGCCGGTTGCCGCGCGGGTTTTCCGTATCGCCGCCGGGCGGACGCTGGGGGAAAAACATATACAGGCCCT
>WQUU01000030.1 GCA_009781925.1 Bacillota bacterium
GCATCGGAATCGGGAAAAATCCGCCGACCGCCGTATTGTCTGCCGGCTCCAGGGGCCTGGATGTGGTCGAGCTGCCATTTCTGCTGAATTACATCTCCGCTTTCTATCCGACGGTGCCGGGCGTGATACAGGACGGGGCCTTCGGGCCGACGACGAAGAACGCGGTAATCGAGTTCCAGAAGACCTTTGGGCTCACCGCCGACGGGGTCGTCGGGCCGGCCACATGGAACAAGCTATACGCGGTGTATAACGCAATACAGACGAATGTTCCAAAGCCCCCAATCCAGCCGCCGGCCGCGACGCCTCCCTATCAAGGCGCTCCGCTAAGGCTCGGCTCCACAGGCGCGGCGGTGAGAACCATGCAGTCCTATCTGAACGGGATAAACGCCGTGTCCCAGGGCGGCCCCGCGCTTACTGTGGACGGGATATTCGGGCCGCAGACACAGGAGGCGGTGCGAAACTTCCAGCGGCGCAGCGCCCTGGCCGTCGACGGAATCATCGGGCCGCTGACCTGGGACAGGATCGTCGAACGGTTCCGGACTGCAAGCGGCAGCGGGCGGGGCTAAAATCAAGCAAATATATTGTGTAAAACAGGAGTTTATCATGGCTACGATTAAAGTGTTCAACAACGATGAAAACCGGATGGAGACTTACTACCGCGCCGAGAATGAGTCGATGCCCTATATAAACGGGAACACGCTGCTCGTTAGGGAATTCCGCGGCTCCAGCAGAAGCGACCTTTTGTGGACGGAAAAACGAGCGATGCAGTCGTGGAACAGTTTCCGCTTCATGTACGGGAGGCCAATCCATATCGGCTTTGCGTTCAAGCGGCCGTTTGAGGGTGGACACGGGCAGCAGTCCCAGCACTACGCCGGTCTGGCTTTCGACGTGGGACAAAATCTTACAAATTCACAGCGGACTGAGATGCGAAATCTCGCCTACAATTCGGGGCTATGGACGTATGTGGAGCCCGTATCGCTCAGCCCCACCTGGGTAGTAGCTCTAAAGCGAGATGAAACCGTCTCCCATTGGAATGACTACATGGTAGTCGGCACAAAGGGAGTCGAAGCCCATATAAACAACTATTTATCCACTTGTAATAGGGCCCTCGAAAAAACAAACACAGCTCAACGTTAGTCCAATCGTAAGAATAGGCTACGGCAGGTACAAGCCTCGAAAAAATGCCCATTCATGCGGTTAACAAACACTTCTCCCTTGCACACTGACCCCGAATTTGGAACCGGCAAAGAATAACGCTGAGCACATCAAAAACCGCTATTCCAGACGGACGGCGATTTTTCTGTTTGTATCCATACATATCCCTGAGAGAAAAGTAAGCGTCTAATCTGCGAACACATCGTGAGACCGCGGCGGCGGTGCTACAATAACTTCAAAAGGGCATTAAAAAGCACATGTGGTATTTAATGCCGAGTTGGAGTGGGTAGCATGGTAAATACGAGGGAAATCGCAGCGGAGTACCGATTGAGTCAATGGGCAAAAATCACGCAGGAGCGAGAACAAAGCGGATTAACCATCAAAGCGTTCTGTCAGAAAATAGGGATCGGTACAAACACATATTTCTACTGGCAGCGGAAGTTGCGGGAGGCGGTATGTCAGGAACTGCTGCCGGCGGCGAAGGGGTCTGAAAAGGCCCTTGTTTCGAGTGAGCCGATGGGACGCTCGGTACCCTGCCCGCCCATGGCACCAGGGTGGGCGATGTGCAAAACCGAGGAACCGCCTGTGAAGAAGACGCTAGTGATCGAGATCGGCGTGTTTCGTGTGCAAGTAGAGCCGGATACAGATCCGGAGTTGCTGGCAAAAACGTGCCGGATGCTGAAATCGTTATGCTGAGTCTAGGGGATAAGACGGTATATCTGTGCTGTGGTCACACGGACATGCGCAAAAGCATCAATGGGTTGATGGCGCGTGTAAAAAGCGACTTCGGGATGGATCCGTTCGCGGATGCGCTGTTTGTGTTTTGCAACCGGAGCCGAGACCGAATCAAGATATTGGAATGGGACGGGGACGGTTTTTGGCTGTACTTTAAGCGGTTGGAGCGCGGACACTTCCGATGGCCGGACGCCGGGGATACAAACACGATGACGTTGTCCGGCGAGGAACTGGAATGCCTGATCGGGAGCGCGAAGCTGGAGAAAAAGCTGAGGCGCAAAGAGGTTACGCAGCGTTCGATCGCATAGCTGAAACCGTTGGAAACGCTGGATTTTTCATGGGTTCTATGGTATAATTAGAGCATGAAAAGCGTAGAAAAGACTACTGAAAATTTGTCTGACATGCTCCGAGAAAAAGATGCTGAGATTGCCGAATTGAAGCAGCAGGTAAACTGGCTGATGGAGCAGTTGAAGCTGTCGAAGCATCGTCAATTCGGTACGTCCAGCGAGAAAAGTGAGTACGATCAGCGCCATCCTCTACAGTCTCATCGAGTCCGCCAAAGAAAACAGCGTTATTCCGTTTGACTATTTGACGCGCGTCTTTCGCGAAGCGCCCAATCTCCCTGACGGCGGCTCCATCGACGGGCTGCTGCCCGGGGGCGTAGTCCTGCATATTTGACGCTTACATCGTATCCGTGACTATATGCCGTTTTCGCCCTTTCGTTTTTTCCCTCCGTCAATACCGCGTTCTTCGGATGCATACGTTGTTTTGACACTCTGAGAAT
>WQUU01000031.1 GCA_009781925.1 Bacillota bacterium
CCGAGCGCTTGATTACAAGCCGCGCCTGCTGCTGATCGGCTCCGCCGAGGAGTATGGCCGTGCGGAGCCGGGCGACAGGCCTATTGACGAACAAACCGTTCCGCGGCCTGGCAACATTTATGCGGCCACCAAGACCTGTCAGAATATGCTGGGCAAAATCTATGCGGACGCTTATGGCTTGGATGTGCTGATGGTGCGGGCATTTAACCACGTCGGTCCCGGGCAGCCGTTCGGGTTCGTGGTGCCGGATTTTTGCCGGCAGATTGTCGAAATTGAGATTGGAAAGCGCGAGCCGGTGGTAAAGGTGGGAAATCTCTCGGCCAGGCGGGACTTCACCGACGTGCGCGATGTGGTGCGCGCCTACTCTCTGCTTATAGAGCGCGGACAGGCCGGTGAGACCTACAATATCGGCAGCGGACATGCCGTGGAGATGCGGGCGATTCTGGAAAAATTGCTGGCGCTCTCTCCCGCCAAGATCACAGTGGAGGCAGATCCCCAGAAATTCCGGCCAGTGGACGTACCTGTTGTTGAGGCGGTCATCACAAAATTGCATGAACTTACCAGATGGCGGCCGCAGATCCTGCTGGAGCAGACGCTTGCTGACACACTGGGATATTGGCGGGCGAAGATTAAGGCGGAGACGGTATGAGACTGATAAAAGAACTGTATGCCTATCGTGAAATGATTGCGAACCTTGTGCGTAAAGATCTGCGCGGGCGCTACAAGGGCAGTGTGTTGGGGTTCTTGTGGACCTTCATCAACCCGCTGTTGCAATTGTTGGTGTACACGATGGTTTTTTCGATCATTATGAGGTCGGGTATTGATAAGTACTACCTTTTTTTGTTTGTGGCGCTTATTCCATGGATTTTCTTCTCCTCCTGCATCTCCGTGGGGGCAACTGTAATTTTAGCAGAAAAAAATCTCATCACAAAAATCTATTTTCCGCGGGAAGTTATCCCTATCGCATATGTGACCAGCAGTTTTGTAAATATGCTTTACTGCTTTGTTGTGGTCATTGCGGTGGTACTGATCTCCGGTGTGCCGCTTAATTTGATGGCGTGGCTTTGCCTGCCGGTAATTATGGTTGTGGAATATGTGATGGCGTTAGGAATGGCGCTGATCGTTTCCTCGATCTCCGTCTATTTCCGCGATTTACAATACATCATGGGCATCCTGGCCATGGCATGGCAGTTTTTGACGCCTGTAATGTACCCTATTGACGCTGTACCGGCTAATATTATGCCAATTTTTATACTGAATCCCATGACGCCTGTGATTGTTGCTTATCGGGAGATCCTTTACTATGGCAGAGTGCCGGAGATTCTTACGCTTGGTCACGCATTATTATTCGGGTTGGTTTTACTGGCGGCGGGCGTATTGATTTTTGGCCGCCTCAAGAGACATTTTGCGGAGGAATTGTAAATGGCCGTGATCGAAGTCAACGATGTCCAAAAAAAATTCAAAATGTTTTTCGATAAGGGGCAGAGTCTCAAAGAAAAATTGCTGTTTCAAAACCGTAACCGCTATGAAGCCCGCTGGGTGCTGAAAGGCATCAGTTTCAATGTAGAAAAAGGTGAGGCGGTGGGGCTCATTGGCGAAAACGGCAGCGGCAAGAGTACGCTGCTCAAGCTTATGACCAAGATCATGTACCCGGATCAGGGCAGCATCACAATCCAGGGCCGCGTTTCCAGCCTCATCGAGTTAGGCGCCGGGTTCCATCCGGATATGAGCGGCCGTGAGAATATATACACCAATGCGTCAATCTTTGGTCTTACTCACCGGGAAATCGATGCCAGGATTGATGACATCATTGAGTTTTCTGAGTTGCGTGAGTTCATCGACAATCCTGTGCGGACATATTCCTCCGGGATGTATATGCGCCTGGCTTTCTCGGTGGCAATACACGTTGACGCCGACGTATTGCTGGTGGATGAGATCCTGGCTGTAGGCGACGCCAGCTTCCAGGCCAAGTGCTTTAACAAGATGCGCGAGATCAAGGCGAGCGGCGAAACGATCGTAATTGTATCGCACGCGCTTGGGCAAATCGAGCAGATTTGTGACCGCTCTATCTGGATCAAGGATGGGGTGATCCATTCCATCGGGAAACCCTATGAGGTACACCCCGCATACATGGAATTTATGGGTGAAAAAAATCGTCCGCCTCAGCCCTCGGAGCTGGCGCCCGCTGCGGCTTCGGCAGAGGAAGGCGCCGGAAATACCGGCTCCGCCTCACAGCCTCAGCAAAAGAACCGCTGGGGCAATCAGGATGTAGAGATTACGGATGTCTCGTTGCTCAATGCAGCCGGTAACCCGTCAGCCATTTTTAAAACCGGCGAACCCATGCGGATCCTGATCCGTTATGCCGTGCATAGTACAGTGAATAACCCGGTAGTGGGTGTGGGCTTTTTCCGCAATGACGGCGTGCACTGTTATGGGACGAATACGCAAATCGACCGCGTCTCCACCCCTGCGATGGATCGGGATGGCTGTGTGACATTTGACGTAAATAAAAACAATCTATTGGAAGGCGAATACCTGCTGGACGTGGCAATCCAGGCGGAGGACGGTTTTTCTTACGATTACATTCGGGGAGTAAGCCGTTTCCGCATGTATGCCGTTGCTTCGGATATAGGCGTTGTACGTCTGGATCACACCTGGCATTTTGATAG
>WQUU01000032.1 GCA_009781925.1 Bacillota bacterium
GTGCTGTTGTCGACAACGACCGAGCCGCTGGCCAGCTTGGCGAACAGGGTGTTATAGTCGTCCACGGTATAGGTGGCGAAGCGCCAGGCGTCAGCCGTCGTGGGCAGGCCGACCATGCCGTCCTTCGCGCCCAGGTTCTGAACCTGTCCGGCATAGGCGGACGGCCAGGTTCCGCCGTTGTTAAAGAGGTCGGTCAGCGCCTTGACGACGGAGTTGCCAAGCTCCTTCATGGCGGAAGTGATGATGACGGGGGAGGCGCTGCTCTGATCGACGTCCACGCCGATGACCTTCGCGTTCTGGCTCTCGGCCGCGGCCACGATGCTGGAGTAGATGCTGCCGCCACAGGAGAAGATGACCTGCGTACCGGAGGTGTACCACGAGTCGGCGGTGTTCTTAACATCGTCGCTGGCGGCAAAGGTCATGGAGTACCAGTAGTTCATGGTGACCGTGCCCTTGGCAAGGCCCATATCCGTGGCCGCCTGCTCGGCGCCCTGGATGAAACCGTAGCCATAGCGGATGACGGCGGGGACATTGATGCCGCCGATGAAGCCGAGCTTTGTGTAGCCGTCCATGACGATGGCGTATCCGGCCAGGTAACCGGCCTGCTCCTCCTGGAAGACGATCAGGGAGGTGTTGGCGGCGGGGGTGGCGGGGGTGCCGTCCGCATTGTTGCCGAGATCAAAGGCGGTCATGTCGATGCCGAGGAACATCACGTTCGGATAGGCGGCCTGCATCTGGGCGACCGCGGCACCGAACAGGAAGCCCGGGGTCACGATGACCTTCGCGCCGGCGTCAACGGCGGAGGTCATGGCCTCCACGCGGGCCTGGTCGCTGTCCTCGGTGGGACGGAAATACTTGGCAACTTTGCCGTTGGCGTCGGCATACTGCTTGACGCCTTCCCATGTGCCCTGGTTAAAGGAGTGGTCGTCAATGTTGCCGACGTCCGTGATCAGAGCGATGTCAATGCCATTCGTCGAAGCGGGGGCTGTTGTCGCGGGAGCCGTTGTCGCGGGGGCTGTTGTCGCAGGAGCCGTCGTCGCGGGGGCTGTTGTCGCAGGGGCCGCTGTCGTAGGCGCCGGGCTGGTCGTGCCGCAGGCGGCGAGACCGAGCACCATGACTAACGCGAGAACGAGAGCAAGGGTTTTCTTCAATTGTCTTTCCTCCAAAAAAATATTTTTTAAATCGCAAAGAACATTTGACCGCCTTCCACTCCCGGTCGAGGGCATTATATCATACAAGAAATCCGTATTCAAGCAGAATTCCGCATAAACTTTTGTAAAAAAATTATTAATTTTTTGATAACGCAGTTTTTGAGTTTTCAAAATTTTCGTTAGATTTGCATTTGTTTTAGAAGTAAATGGCAAAGGGCAAAAACACACATTATCCCTCTGGTTCCTCCCCTCCCGCCATCGCCATCTCCTCCGTGACCAGCTGCGCGATCTTCATCCTGGCCACGAGAAACTCCAATTCAATGCACATATCATGATGATTCGTGGTTTTCTTCTTTAAAACATTCAAAAATATAATATTACATCCTTTATCATTGTGAAATCAAAAGATTTTATCCTATAATTAATATAAATCGTAGGGTAAAATTATAAGAAGTTCACCGCGAACACATCACAGGATAAAGGAGGCGATTAAGTTTGAACGATAAAATAGGGAGCGATCAACAAATCGAGACTATGCGTGAAAATCTCAGAGCATTGCGCCTAGCGCGTGGATGGACAATCGAGGAGCTATCAAAAAAATCCAGGATCAGAGTTAAAGTCCTACTCGCTATGGAAGGGGATCAGGATTTTGACGTTGTCTATTTAATCAGGTTGTGTAAACTCTACCGTGTAAAGCCAGCCGAATTGTTCACTGGACTCATAATTCCCTGAAAATAGTACCGGGGGCGGTTGACAAAACCACTCCCGGTACTGTATGCTATGTGTTAGCAAGGGCAGATCGGCTCGTTTGCGTCTTCTCTTCTCCGCGCACTCACGCTGTTTGCGTAGGGAAAGGGGGGATACATATGCCTATTACGGTTACGTTTCATATCCGTGGACTCACGGTGACGATTCGGATCAAAGGCAAGAGCCGTCGCCCAGCCCGGTGACGGCTCCTTTTGAGCTAATCTGATGGCATCTTTAGGTTAGCTGCTTGACGCAAGCGGCTACTGCCCTTGCTGTACGTTCATTTTACCATATCCGCTCTCAAAAATCAACCCTCTCGGGGTTGATTTTTCATTGCGTGAATTGCCCCGGCCCCCTTTCGAAAGGGGGTGGCGCGCAGCGCCGGGGGTTTGGCCCTACACCGCCAGCACAACCACGTTCCCGTCCCTCACCGTCAGCCCCACGCGCGCGGCGCCGGACTTGTGGTGGTCGATGAGTTCGGCGGCGATGCGATCCTCCACCTCCCGCTGGATGAGGCGGCGCAGGTTCCGCGCCCCGTAACTGAGGGAATAGCTCTTTTCGCAGAGATAACCGATGAGGCTGTCGTCCCAGCTGAGCGCCATGCCCTTCTCCGCCATAACGTCTTTGAGCTCCGTGAGCATGAGCGCCGCGATTTTTTTGAAATCCTCCTCGCTGAGGCGGTTAAAGTACACGATCTCGTCCACCCGGTTGATAAACTCCGGCCGCAGGAAGTCATTCAGCGCTTTGACGGCCTTCTCCTTATCCTGCTGGTTTAAACTCATGCCAAAGCCCAGGCTGCCGGACTTGAGATTGCTCCCGGCGTTGGTGGTCATGATGATGACGGTGTTCTCAAAGTTCACCGTTCGGCCCTGGGCGTCCGTGATGTGCCCGTCGTCGAGAATCTGCAGCAGAACATTTAATACGTCCGGGTGCGCCTTCTCGATCTCGTCGAAGAGCACCACGCTGTATGGCTTTCTCCGGATCTTCTCCGTGAGCTGGCCGGCCTCGTCATAGCCCACATAGCCGGGGGGCGAGCCGATGATTCTGGAGACGCTGTGTTTCTCCATGAATTCGCTCATGTCCAGGCGGATGAGGGATTCCGGGGAATTGAAGAGATCCTCCGCCAGCCTTTTCACCAGTTCCGTCTTGCCGACGCCGGTGGAGCCCACAACGATGAAACTCACGGGCTTGCGCTTGGCCTGGAGCCCCGCGCGGCTGCGCTTGATGGCGGCGCAGACGATATCGATGGCCTCGTCCTGGCCGATGACATGGGCCTTTAGGCGCTCGTGCAGATTGGCCAGGCGGTCGAATTCGTCCTCCCGGATGCTGGAAGCGGGAATTTTTGTCCAAAGCTCGATGACTCTGGCCAAATTCTCCTCCGTCAGCTCCGGGAGCCCTTTTGCGCTGAGCCCCATCAGCTCATCGCTCAGGCGCATGTCCTGGCTGCGGATCTGCGCCAGGCGCTCAAAGTGATCGTTCTCCGCGTCGCCCAGGAGAAACTCCCGCTCTTTATCCAGATCGGCGCGCTCTTTTTTGAGCTCCTCCATCCGGGCCAAGTTTTGATTTTTGAGATTCACATCCGAGCAGGCCTCGTCGATGAGGTCGATGGCCTTGTCCGGCAAATAGCGGTCGGTGATGTAGCGCTCGCTCATGAGCACGGCCTTGCGGCATATCTCGTCCGAGATGTGCACGCCGTGGTACGTCTCGTAGTAATGGGCCACGCCCTTTAGAATCCCCACGCTGTCGCCGACGGACGGCTCGGTTACGACCACCGGTTGAAACCGCCGCTCCAGAGCGCTGTCCTTCTCGATGTGTTTGCGGTACTCCGCGAAGGTCGTGGCGCCGATGACTTGGATCTCCCCGCGCGACAGCGCCGGTTTGAGGATGTTCGCGGCGTTCATCGACCCCTCCGCGTCCCCCGCTCCCACCAGGTTGTGCACCTCGTCGATGACCAAAATGACATTGCCCTGCTTGCGGATCTCCTCGATGAGGCCCTTCATGCGGCTCTCAAACTGGCCCCGGAATTGGGTGCCCGCCACCAGCGCCGTCAGGTCGAGGAGATAGACCTCTTTCTCCCGGAGTTTGTAGGGCACGTCCTTGTCCGCGATGCGCTGGCTCAGGCCCTCGGCGATGGCGGTCTTGCCCACGCCGGGCTCCCCGATGAGGCAGGGGTTGTTTTTCTGCCTGCGGTTTAGAATTTGGATGACCCGGTCGAGCTCGTCCACACGGCCGATCATCTGATCCAGTTTGCCCTCCCGGGCCCGGTCGGTCAGCGAAATGCAGTAGTTTTCCAGAAACTTTTTCTTCCCGCGCGGATTCTGGCTGGACGCGTCCTTCTCACGGGGCGGGCGCTCCGGCGCGGGCGGAGCATTTCCGGGCAGCGGCGGCGGCCCGTCCCCCTGCATGTTGCTGAACAGGCGGTTTAAAAAGGGGAAGGTCGCGGTCTTGCCCTCGTCGTCCTCGTCGTTTTCCGGGGCCTCCACGGGAAAAAGGCCCTCTCCGTTGGAGAGCGCCTCCATCATCTCGCCGGAGAGCCCGTCGATGTCCTCGTCGGTGAGCCCCAGGCGGGCGATCATGTCATCGACCGGCTGGATGTGCAAGTCCTTCGCGCATTTGAGGCACAACCCCTCGTTCTTGGAGTGTCCGCCTTCTATCTTTGTGATGAACACAACCGCCATATTTTTGTGGCACCGGGCGCATATCGTAGGCTGCATGCTAATTTTCCTTTTGTTTCATGATCTTCAAAAACCGTATCCCGTAAGACACAAACGCGGCCAGGGCCACGGCGAGACAGCCGCAAATCAGCCAAATTGCCACGCCGCGTGAGATTGTGTCCTTCAGGAGCACCAGCACACCGCAGGTCAGAAAGAACAGCACCGTCGCGGTCTTGCCGATATAGTTCGCGGGCGGGATCTCGACATGCGCGCGCCTGTGGAGAATCAGGCCGCCGATGCCCATCAACAGCTCCTTGGCAAGGAAAACGCCCAGCGCCCAGATCGGGAGAATCCCGCTGATGGTGAGGCACACCAGTACGGAAAACGTGAGCATCTTGTCACCCAGAGGATCCAGAACCTTGCCGAGGTTTGTGATCAGGTGAAAGCGCCTTGCCAGGTAACCGTCCAGGAAATCTGTGACCGTGGCGAGCGCGAACACGAGCAACGCATAGATATTCGCGTTCGGCAGCCCGGAGAAATAGAACAAAATAAAGACCGGCACCAGGCACAGGCGAAAAATGGACAGCATATTCGGCGTGTTAAACATCGGTGTCGGATCATCCCTTTCGTTATCTGTTATCTGCCCTTTAATATCCCAAAATCTTCGTCAGCCGGTCGGCGCCCATGAAAGATTTGGCGATAACCGTCTTGGAGACCGTGTCCCCGCCGATGATCAGGCCTGAATACTTGAGCGCCCAGACCAGAATCGTGCAGAAAATGAGCCCTGTGACAATGCCGAGCAGAGTACCCACAATGTCGTTCACGATGTCCAAATTTGGTATCTTGAAGCTCAGATTTGTGATATTCCCGATGACAGTCAGGAAGATGAGGATAATGAGAAACGCCAGGATAAAAGTGACCACAAAGGCCAGGCGGTTGCATAGAACCAGCGTGATTGCGTCGGTAAAGGCCCCGCCGTTTTTCTCATAGGCGGCGCTGACGTCGGAGGACATGTCCTTGGCGGTGTTCTCGGTGATACCCAGAGCCTCAAAGGTGCCCACGGCGACGGTTGTCTCCAGGGACGGATCCGCGCGGATCAGATCTTCCAGAGAGGTCGAGGAGGTGTCAACATTCAGCGAATCCAGAATTCCCAGCACGTCGCTGCCCTGTTTGGTCACCATCTTGCCCTCAATGAACCCGGTGACAAAGGGTTTCATCACCGGAACCGCCCCTGAGGAGAACGCGCCCGACAGCAGGTTCGCCCCATAGATCGATAATATGATGACAAGAATGCCCCCAATGCCCATGATGATGCCCTTTTTGTAACCGGTCCATGCGCAGATAATCAGAATGGCCACTAACACCAGGTCAATGATCGTCTTCATAGAAACCTCTCCTGATCGGGATTGGTGATGTATATATGGGCGCGGGCCGATGTGGGCATCGGCCCCTACACGGGCGCTTTGTAGGGCGCGATGCGGGCATCGCGCCGCACCCGCAAATTAAAACTGATACCGCTCCGCGGTAAAAGATGTCAGCAGCAGGCCGTCCCCGCTCTGGAGAAGCAGGGCCCGCTGAAAGCCCAAGGCGTCATCCCGCTCCCCCTTGACTTTCAGCGCGGCGTCATAGAGGATCACGCTGCCGCCGGAGAGGAGGAGCACTCGCTGGCCGCTTGCGCAGACGCTGTCCGCGCCCCGGTCGAGGATCAAGTCGCCCCGCTGGGTGCCGGTGGAGGAGATTGTGATGAGTTCCTCCCGGATACCGGCCTGGGCCTTGCCTAGGACGACGGCCACAAAGCCGTCCCCGCCCAGATCGTAGCAGGAGAGGCGTCTGCCGGCGAAATCAAAGCTGCCCGCCTCCGCCCCCGAGTCGGCGTTCAAAAACAACAGTCGGCCCGTGGAGAGCAGGGCGATCTCGTTCCCGCAGTAGCGCAGGTCAAGAAAAAGCTCGCCGGGATAGGAAACGCTCCAAGCTGGATCCTCCTTGCTCAGGGAGAGGCACTGGATCGTGCTGCCCGTGTCGCTGAGGCACAGGGCCGTGACAGAATCCCCCTTGGGGGAAACCTGGGCGCTCAAAACCCGCAGGGTTCCGGAGTACCACGCATAAACGGGATCCAAATTTTTGTTGAATACGGTCAGCAGCGCCTTGTAGCCGGGCGCCTCCGTTAAGACGGCGAGCATGCCGCTTTTGTTCGCGGAGACGGCGAGAATTGTGTGCGCCTGATCCAGACTGACCGTCTCGCCGTTCCCGGCCGTCCAATGCTCTATCGTGACCGTTTTGCCGCTCTCATAGGCCACCCGCAGGGCCGTACCCCCCAGGTCATAGAAAGCCGCGCCCCCCGGAAAGGCGGCGACGGCGGGGCTCTGCATGGAGAAGAGGGCTTGGGCCGCGAGATACCCGCTGCTGTCCAAAAACTGAAACCCCGATGCGCTGGCGACGGCCAGGCAGTTCCCCGCCGCCGCAAAGACCTGATCCCCCCCGGAGTCGAAGGTATAGGCCGCCGAAACGTCCGTGGCGGTGCTGTTGCTCAGGCCGAAACGCGTCCGCAGGGCCGCGGGAGTCAGCTGATCCCGGTAGAGAAAAATAAGCGCCGCGATGGTGATGACAGCCACCGTCCCCGCGATTGCCGCGGCGCGGCGGAGCCTTGATTTTCTGCGTTCGCCGGTTTTTTTCATCCCATTCCCCATGGCCGCATCGTCATTCCTATCTGGTGATTATAACATAGGGTTCGCAAAAAAGATAGCTTTTCGCAAGACTATGCTGTATTTGTATCAAAACTGTAATATTGTCGAGCCTTTATTCCTCACACCCAAACATTTCCCCCACGATTCCCTTATACCAGACCCCTGCCAACATCAGCCCCTCCGGCGGCAAGGTGGGGCCGGTGAGGCGGCGATCCTTCAGGAGGAGCAGCGCGGGAACATCCTCGGGCGCGATTTTCCCCCGCCCGACATAGAGCAACGTGCCCGCGATGGTTCGGGCCTTGTTGTAAAGAAACCCGTCCGCGCAGACGCGGATTGAGATGACGCCCCCGGCCTTCTCCACGTCGCTGTCATACACGGTGCGCACCGTCGATTTCGTCTCCGTGCCCCGGCTGCGCACGGCGGCGAAATCGTGCGTGCCCACAAAGGCTCTCGCCGCTCTCTGCATTTTGCACACATCCAGAACCGCCGGATAAAAATAGCTGATCCGGCGCAGAAGTGGATCCCGGACGCGTGTGTTCAGGATGCGGTATACATATGCTTTCTCGACGCAGGAGCGGATGGCGCAAAAATCTTCCGGCGCGTCACAGGCGGCAAAGACCGCGATGTCCGCCGGCAGATTCGCGTTCAGCGCCTGGGGCAGGCGGGCAGAGGGGATGACAGCGGACGTGCGGAAATTCGCGCAGTAATTTTTGGCGTGCACCCCCGCGTCCGTTCTGCCGCAGCCGGTGAGGGCGCGGCAGTCCCCGCAGACAGACTCAATGGCCCTCTGCAAAACCTCCGAGACACTCACCGCATTTTTTTGCTTCTGCCAGCCGTGGTAGGCTGTGCCGTCGTAAGACAGGCCGAGCGCGATATTTCTCATAGCCCGAACGCCGCCAGCGTGATGACGCCCCCCAGCAAGGCCGCGCCGACGCAGAGCGCGGCCGCGTCCCGCCCGGCGTATCTGAGCTGTTTCATCCGGGTACGGCCCTCGCCGCCGTGATAACAGCGGCTCTCCATGGCGACGGCCAGCTCGTCCGCCCGGCGGAAGGACGAGACAAAGAGCGGCACCAAAAGCGGCAGCAGGGCCTTTGCCCGTTCGCGGAGGGTGCCGGTCTCAAAGTCCGCGCCCCGCGCCTTCTGGGCGGACATGATCTTGTCCGTGTCCTCAATGAGCAGCGGAATAAAGCGCAGGGCGATGTACATCATCATGGAGAGCTCGTGCACCGGCAGATGAATTTTTTTGAGCGGACTCAGCAGCCGCTCCAGCGCGTCCGTCAAAGCGATGGGGGAGGTGGTATAGGTGAGCAGAAAGGTGCCGGTGATGAGCATCATGATCCGCAGTACCATGAAGACGGCGCGGACGATGCCCTCGGAGGTGATTTTAAAGATCCAAACATGAACCAGAACCGTCGCCCCGTCCGTATAGAACAGGTTCAGAACCGCCGAAAGGGCGATGATGAAAATGAGCGGCTTTAACCCTCTGAGCAGCGCCTTCGGCCTGATCTTCGAGATTGCGATGACCGTCAGAAGAAAAACCAGCATGACGGCGTAGGAAATATAGCGTTTCGCGATGAACAGCGCCGCGATATAGACGACCGTCATGATGAGCTTTGTGCGGGGATCCAGCCGGTGGATCACCGTATCGCCGGGGAAAAACTGCCCCAGGGTGATATCTTTCAGCACGAACCACATCCCCCTCTCCACTTTGGCTCCCTCTCTGAGGGAGCTGGCAGCGCTGTCCTCGCGCTGACTGGGGGAGTGCCCCCGCACTCCAAGGCTCCCTCGCGCTGGCCGAGGGAGTGCCCTTGCACTCCGCAGATCGCGTCCGCCAGCGCCTCCAAAGTGTAGATACCCTCAGGCAGCGCGGCGCCCAGCTCCCGCAGTCTGAGCGCGATGTGCGCCGCGCCGGGCAGCTCCAGGCCCATGTCAACGAGCTCCCGCCCGTGCCGGAAGACCTCTTTCGGCGCCCCGTCGAAGGCCACTTCCCCCTCCCGGAAAACGACCAGCCGGGAGGCGATCCGGGCGATCTCCTCCATGTCGTGGGTGATGAGCAGCACGGCGGCCCCGGTGCTGTCGTGGTAGTCCAGGAGGTTGCGGAGGATACTCTCCCGGCCTTCGGGATCCAGGCCCGCCGTGGGCTCGTCCAGCGCCAAAACCTGCGGCCGCATGGCGATGACCCCCGCGATGGCCACCCGGCGCTTCTGCCCGCCGGAGAGTTCCAGGGGGGACTTCTCAAAAATCTCCTCCGGCACGCCCACAAAACGCGCCGCCTCCCGCACCCGCTCCGCCACCTCGTCCCCGCTCAGTTTCATGTTTTTCGGCCCGAAGGCGATGTCCTGAAAAACCGTCTCCTCAAAGAGCTGATACTCGGGGTACTGGAACACCAGCCCCACCTGAAACCGGGACTGCCGCAGGACTTTTTTGGAGGAGGAGAGCGCCTCCCCATTGAAAAGCACCGCACCCGACGTCGGCTTCAAAAGTCCATTTAAATGCTGGACAAAGGTGGACTTCCCCGAGCCCGTGTGCCCGATAAGGCCCACGAACTCCGAAGGATAAAAATCCAGGCTGATATCGCGGATCGCCATTTTTTCAAAGGGCGTCCCCGCGCTGTATACGTGTGTGAGGTTCCGGGTGCTGAGGATGGGAGATGACATAGAGAGATTCCTTATATTATCATTTTGCCGGGACCGCCTAAGGCGGCCCGCATGGCGAATCCGCCCACGAGATACGGGTCGCCCAGAGGGGCGTCCCCTACAGAATCGTCATCGCGATCACCTGTGCGCAGGCCTCCATTGTCAACGCGTCCAGCGGCAAGTGAAAGCCGCGCGTGTTGAGTTCCCATAACAGCGCCGTGGTGTCCGGCGCGTCCAGGCCCAGGCCGCGCAGGCGCTCCACCTGGGGAAAGACCTCAGCCGGACTGCCGTCCAGGGCGATCTCCCCCTGATCGAGGATGAGCACCCGATCCGCGCCGATGCACTCATCCATGTGATGCGTGATGAGGATCACGGTCATGCCGTACTCCTCCCGCAGGCGGCGCATGGTCTCCAAAACCTCCCGCCTGCCGATGGGGTCGAGCATGGCCGTGGGCTCGTCCAGCACCACGCACTCCGGGCGCATGGCCAACACCCCGGCGATGGCGACCCGCTGCTTCTGCCCGCCGGAGAGCAGATGCGGGGCGTGCATGCGGTATTCGTACATGCCGACGTCAGTGAGGGCGGCGTCCACCCTGCGGCGGATCTCCGAGGGCTCGACGCCCAGATTCTCCGGCGCAAACGCCACATCGTCCTCCACCACGTTCGCCACGATCTGGTTGTCCGGGTTCTGAAAGACCATCCCCACCTTGCGGCGGACATCCAGAAGCCGTTCGCTGTCCCTGCTGTCGATGCCGTCCACAAAGACGGCCCCCTCTGTGGGCAGGAGAATGCCGTTTAATAACTTCGCCAGCGTGGACTTCCCGGAGCCGTTGCGCCCCAGCACCGCAACAAAACTGTGCGCCCCGATCTCCAAATTCAAACCGCGCAGGCTGGGCGCCGTCTCTCCCTCGTAGGTGTAGCTGAGATTTTCGATTTTGATGATGGGTTTATTCACTGTTCACCATTACCCATTACTTATCCATCTGCACGCGGCTCCCGCCGGGAGCGCCAGCCCCGTCGCCGTCACGGGCAGGCCAAGCTCTTGACTCTCACAGCGCCCGCCGCCCCTGCGATGAAAAATCTGCTCGGCCATATAGCCGATGGCGGAGGGGGACAGCCCCGCCGTATAAGAGCTGATGAGGACAAAGAGCGGCTCGTCCGACAAGAGCCCGGAAACCATCTTTAAAAAACCCCAAAGCCCGTCTTCAATTTTCCAGACTTCGCCGGCGGGGCCGCGCCCGTAGCTGGGGGGATCCATAATCAGCGCGTCATAGCGCCTGCCGCGCCGGAGTTCCCGCCCGGCGAACTTTGCGCAGTCGTCCACGATCCAGCGGACGGGGGCGTTTTCGAGCTCGTTCCGCGCGGCGTTCTCCCGCGCCCAGTTCACCATACCCTTTGCCGCGTCCACATGGCAGACTTCAGCCCCCGCCTTCAGCGCCGCCAGCGTCGCCGCGCCGGTGTAGGCGAAGAGGTTGAGCACGCTGACGGGCCGCCCGGCGCCGGCAATCTGCCCCCGAATAAAATCCCAGTTGGCGGCCTGCTCCGGGAAGAGGCCCGTATGCTTAAAATTCATGGGCCCGACGCTGAAATTCAAATCGCCGTAGCCGACGCTCCAGCGCTCCGGTACGTTTTTCCTCTCCCAGCGCCCGCCGCCGCTCTCACTGCGGACATAGCGCGCGTCGCAGCGGCTCCAGCGGGGGTCTGTGCGGGCCGTATCCCAGAGCGCCTGGGGATCCGGCCGCACAAGGGTATAACTCCCCCAGCGCTCCAACCGCTCCCCGCCGCCGCAGTCCAGAAGTTCATAATCCCGCCATTTGTCAGAAATCCACATGGTACCCCCTTCCCTAACCCCGCCATTCCGCGCGCGGCAGAGAACCTTAAAATTCTTCGGGCAGAAACGCGCCCAGAATGAGAAGTTATTATACCATCGTTTTCTATGGTGGTCAATATCACCATCCGGCCTCCATACATTATTAATATTTTAGTTGCACGAATTTGTGCAACTGTCTTGCAACAACGCCCTGTCTATGGTAGAATATAAAACTAGAGTTTTGCTGAGGAGAGGTAGAATGAACTCACTTCCAGATATCTGGCACACCATTGAAAACGCCCTGCGCGCCAAACTGACGGATACCGCCATCATCACCTGGTTTTCCGAGTGCAGCCCCGTGGAGCTCAAGGAGACCCGCCTTGTGATCTATACGCCCTCCAAATTTAAGCGCGATATCATCGAGCAGCGCTACGGGAAGATCATCACAGACGCCCTCTACGATCTCTTTTCCATCCGCTTCGACCTCACCGTTCTGGCGGAGGACGAATTGGATGAATACCGCCGGGAGCGGGAGTCCGAGCGTGGCATGTGTGTAGACAACAACCTCCCGGAAATCGCCGGCTTCACCTTCGATCACTTCGTTGTGGGCGGCTCCAACAAATACGCCTTTGCCGCCGCGCAGGCTGTGGCCAGATCCCCCGGCAGCGCCTATAACCCCCTCTTTATCTACGGCAATTCCGGTCTCGGCAAAACCCATCTGCTCCTGGCCATCGGGCAGTATATCTATGAGCGAAACCACCAGGCCCGTATCTCCTATGTCAAAGGCGACCAGTTCGCCAACGACATGATCAACTCCATCCGGGAGAAGACAACGGAGGAGTTTCGCCTCCGCTACCGCCGCGCCGATCTCTTCCTGGTGGACGATATCCAGTTTATCGCCGGAAAGACCGGGGTGCAGGAGGAGTTCTTTCACACCTTTAACACCATCTTCGAAGCGGGGCACCAGATCGTCATCACCTCCGACCGGCCGCCGCTCGAGATCAAAACTCTTGAGGATCGGCTCCGCTCCCGCTTTGAGGGCGGCCTCATGGCGGATGTGCAGCCCCCGGACATGGAGACCCGCATGGCCATCACCCGCAACAAGGCCTCCCATCTGGGCATGCTTCTGCCGGACGACGTGGTGGAGTTTATCTCAGAAAACATCACGGCCAATATCCGCCAAATCGAAGGCGTTGTCAACCGCCTGACCGCCTATCGCGACATCCTGAACGACACCATCTCCATCGACTCCGCCAAACGCGCCATCAAAGACGTGATCCGCATCGGCACCTATATCCCCACGCCGGACATCATCATCGAGGAGAGCGCCCGTTACTACTCCCTCACCTCCGACGATCTCCGCGGCCAGCGCCGCAGCAAGAACACGGCCATGGCCCGGCAGATCTCCATGTACCTGATGCGCTCCTTCACAAACCTGAGTTTAAAGGACATCGGCGAGCAATATGAAGACCGCAACCACTCCACCGTCCTGAGCTCCATCAAAAAGATCGAAGAACTCCTCAAGGCGGACAAAAACACCGCCGACATCGTGCGGGACATCTCGTCTAACATCAATTCGCGCAACTGATTTCCCACATTTTCCTGTCACTATGTGGAGACCCCTCTGTTGAAAATCCTTGCTCCCCCTTTTTCTCCACAGCTCCCCAAATTTTTCATCCCTTCCCCCACATTTTTCTCCACACAAAAAATCCAGCCCTCAGAGCCGTTTTACCCCTCTTTCCACACTTTTTTTTTCTACGTCTACTACGACTAAAAGTCTTTCTTTCTATGCTCGCTTATATAAGAGCATACACAAAAAATTATTTTTTCAAAGTGAAGAATCTTTAAAAATCCGGAGGTCTGCGGCATGAAATTTTCCTGTGAGAAACATCTTCTTCTGGCGGCGGTCAACACCGCGTCCCGGGCGGCCGCGGCAAAGAGCCCCATCCCCGCTCTGGAAGGCATCCTCATCGAAGCCGGAGAGCATGTGAAATTGACGGGCTACGACCTAAAAGAGGGGATATACACCAGCATCCCCGCGGATGTGGCCACACCCGGCGCCGCGGTCTTGGGCGCGCGGCTTTTGGGAGAAATTGTCCGCAGCCTGCCGGACGGCGTGGTCACCATCTCTATCGAGAAGGGAACTCTGGCCAACATCAGCTGCGGCAAGTCCGAGTTCTCTATCATGGGTACGGCGGCGGCGGACTATCCGGAGATCCAGGGCGTGGAGGAGGGTTTCACGTTCAGCCTCCCGCAGAAGACGCTCCGGAGCATGATCGACCAGACCATTTTCGCCGTCAGCAGCAACGAAAGCCGCCCCGTATACACCGGCTCCCTCTTTGAGATCGAGAACGGCACGCTCTGTGTCGTCTCCGTGGACGGCTACCGTCTGGCCATGAGGCGGGAAAAACTCGAACTGGACGGCGCGGCCGTCAGTTTTATCGTCCCCGGCGCGGCCCTGTCAGACGCGGTAAAGATCTGCGCGGACGCGGACGACCCCGTGGAGATCACAGTCGGCGCCAAGCAGATCCGTTTCAGCTTTGGGGAGACGGTACTCATTTCCCGCCGGCTGGAGGGGGAATTCATCAACTATAAGAAGACCGTTCCCGCCAATTTCACCACCTTTGCCGTGGCGGAAAAAGCGGACTTCCAGCGGGTAATTGAGCGGGTCAGCCTCATCATCGACGACAAAATTAAGAGCCCGCTGCGCTGCACATTCAGTATTGACAGCGTTGAACTGCTCTGTGTCACCTCCCTGGGCCGCGCGGAGGACAGCGTCTCCGTGGAGGGCGCCGGGCTGCCGCTGGAGATCGGCTTTAACAACCGCTATCTGTTGGACGCCGTCAAGGCCGCGCCTTCGGAGAAGCTAAAGGTCTGCCTCGGCAACAGCACCTCTCCCTGCGTCATCGTGCCCGAGGACGATGCGGATGAGAGCTTTTTGTTCATGATTCTGCCCGTGAGACTCCCACAGATTGGAAATTAAATGAAAACTGCGACGATCAGCACCCCCTCTATCAAACTGGACGCCCTCTTGAAATACGCGGGTTTCTGCGGCACCGGCGGGGAGGCCAAAACTGTCATTCAGGGTGGCCGCGTCTTAGTCAACGGCGCGGTCTGTGTCCAGCGGGGAAAAAAAATCATCCCCGGCGACAGGGTCTCTCTGGGCGGAGAGGAGATCACCGTAGGGGCGGCCCCCATGGAACCGCCCGCCGGAAACCCATGAGAGTTGACCGCATTGAGCTCAAAAACTTCCGCAACTATGAAAACGCCGCCGCCGGATTTTCCCCGGGGATCAACGTCATCGCGGGGGAGAACGCCCAGGGAAAGACCAATCTGCTGGAGGCCGTTTTTCTTCTCAGCGGAGGCAAAAGTTTCCGCACCCGCTTCGATTCCGAACTCATCGGCTTTGACCGGGAGACGGCGGAACTCCTGGCCGATGTGGAAACACAGGGCAGAAAGCAGAGTATCAGCGTCCATTTAAAACGCGGACAAAAAAAGAGTATCACGCGAAACGGCGTCAAGACCGCTGCACCTGAGCTCTCTGAGGTGCTCTGCGCCGTTTTGTTTTGTCCGGATGATCTGGAACTCATCAAGGCCGGGGCCGCCGCGCGCCGCAGATTGCTGGATCTGAGCATCTCTCAGCTCCGTCCCGGCTATGCCGTGGCTTTAGCGGAATATAACCGCCTCTATGCGCACAAGCTGCGGATCTTAAAGGACTGCGCCGCCAAAGGCAGCCTGCGCGAGACCCTCGGCGACTTCTCCGAGGCCATGTGCCGCGCGGGGGCAAAGCTCATCCGCTACCGCGCCTCCTTTATCGCCCGCCTGGGGCCCCACGCGCGGGAAATCGCGCGCGATTTCTCCGGCGGCGCGGAGCGGCTGGACGTGGCGTACAGGACAGTCTCCGCGGTGACCGACCCTCTGGGTTCTCCCCATGTGATATTGGAACAGCTCCGCGCCCATATGGCCGCCCACAGGGAGGCGGAGCTCTGCGCTTCGTCCTGTCTCTCCGGCCCGCACAAGGACGACCTGGAGATCAAAATCAACGGCGTGCCGGCCCGGGCTTTCGCCTCACAGGGACAGACCCGGACGGCGGCGCTGTCCCTCAAACTGGCCGAGCGGGAGATCTTTCTGGAAGAATGCGGCGAATACCCCATCCTGCTGCTGGATGACGTTCTCTCCGAGCTGGATCAGAGACGTCAGGCCTTTGTCTTAAACCGCATCGGCGGCGGGCAGACCCTCATCACCTGCTGTGAGGACGACGGGGTCGCGGATCGCACAGGAGGCAAAATTCTGACTGTAAAGGGCGGTGCCATCGCGTAGCATGTATTTGCATTTGGGAAACGCCGCTGTGGTTCGGAAACAGGACATTTTGGGTATATTTGATTTGGACAGCAGCTCTCAGTCTCACCTGACCCGGGAGTTTTTAGCGCGGGAGGAGAAGCGAAACCGGGTGCAAAATGTCTCGGAAGAGAGCCTCCCCAAGAGTTTTGTGCTCTGTGCGGATAGAACCTATCTGAGCCCGCTGGCCACCGCCACGCTGTTAAAGCGCGTGGAAGGCGGTGACTTTGACCTTTAGGGGGCGCGGGGCGCGGCTCCGCGGGGAAGACAGTTTATTTATTTTTTGAGGAAGAAACAAACCTATGGCAGAGATCACCGAAAAAATCACCCAAGAATACGACGCCTCCCAGATTCAGGTGCTGGAGGGCTTAGAGGCCGTGCGCAAACGCCCCGGCATGTACATCGGCTCCACCTCCAGTTCCGGCCTGCACCATCTTGTGTATGAGATCGTGGACAACGCCATCGACGAGGCTTTGGCCGGCTGCTGCACCGAGATAGACGTCATCATCCGCGCGGGCAACGTCATTGAGGTGCGGGATAACGGCCGCGGCATCCCCGTGGACATTCAGGAACAGACGGGCCGACCCGCGCTGGAGGTCGTCTACACCGTCCTGCACGCGGGCGGAAAGTTTGGCGGCGGGGGCTACAAAGTCGCCGGCGGGCTCCACGGCGTCGGCGCCTCCGTGGTCAACGCCCTCTCCGAGTGGCTGGAGGTGGACGTCCACAAGGGCGGCAAAATTTATCACATGCGCTTCTCCCGGGGCGATATCGTCCGGGAGATGGAGATCATCGGCGACACGGACGAGACCGGCACGGTCGTCCGCTTCTTGGCCGACAGCCAGATGTTTGAGGAGGTCGCCTATGACTACGACATCCTCCACGCCCACATGCGGGAGCAGGCCTTTTTAAACGCGGGCCTGCGCATCACCACAAAGGATGAGCGCCCCGGTTCGGAGCAGGAGGACTCCATGCACTACGAGGGCGGGATCCGGGAGTTTGTGGAGTTTGTGAACCACAACCGCACCTCCCTCCACGACGAGGTCATCTATGTCTCCGGCGAGCGCGAGGACT
>WQUU01000033.1 GCA_009781925.1 Bacillota bacterium
AGTGGCATAGATTTACGCGTTGTCTGTTAACAGTCTGGATGGAAGAAGACGTGGTTTTTCCACGCTGTCAGTCGCCTGAGAGACATGTCTTTCAGGCGTTAATTTTATTTAGGAGATGTTCTCTATGTGGCAAACCATCAAAAACAACCTGGCTTTTATCGGGGTATGCCTGCTGATTTTCGCCGCCGTGTTCGCGCTGGCGTTTGTTCTGCAGCGCACGGTGCTGAAAAAAAGCCTGCACAAGGTCTCCAAAGTCCGTTATGTGGCCTACGTCGGCATGTTTTCCGCCGTGGCCGGTCTGCTTATGCTCCTGGAGATTCCATTGCCCTTCGCCCCGGATTTCTATAAACTGGACTTCAGCGAGATTCCCGTGTTGATCTGCGGCTTCTTCCTGGGCCCTGTGGCCGGTGTCACTGCGGAGTTTATCAAGATTGTCATCAAGCTGGTGCTTAAAAGTACAAGCTCGGCCTTTGTGGGGGATTTTGCGAACTTCTGTGTGGGTGCCGCGCTGATCTTGCCGGCCACAGTGATCTACCACGTGAGAAAGACCAGGAAGAGCGCGCTGATCGGCATGGCCGTCGGCGTCTTGGTGATGACGGTCTTCGGCGCGTTTATGAACGCGTTTTACCTGCTGCCGACTTTTTCCACCCTCTACGGTATACCGCTGGACGCGATCATCGGCATGGGCACGGCGGTCAACCCCGCCATCACCAGCGTGTCTACGCTGGTGCTCTTTGCCGTCGTGCCCTTTAACCTGCTCAAGGGCATTATCGTTGGTGTGGTGACTTACCTTCTATATAAGCGTATTGGGAGGCTTCTGCTTCCCGGTCATGCGGCAGGCTGAAAATTGCGCCCATACGCCTTAAGGGAAACATTCACACCAATACAGACAACGCCCTCTCGACCGCGCCGAGAGGGCGTTGTGTTGCCGATTAATACTGGTATTATGTCAACTATAGCCTTAAAGCAGCGACAGCGCGTCGGTATAGTCGTAGCCCAGCGCCCGGGCGACGCCTTCGTTTGTGACATATCCCTTATAGGTGTTCAGCCCCAGTCTAAGTTCCTTGTCCTTCGCGAGCAAGACGTTGAACTCCGTACCGAGAATTCGCGTCAAATACTGTATTGTCATCCCGGTGAGGGCGTAGGTGGAGGTCTTGGGCACCGCGCCGGGCATATTCGCCACGGAATAGTGGGTCACGCCGAACCTTTCATAAGAGGGGTTTTCATGGGTGGTTACCCTGTCCGCGGTCGCGATACTGCCGCCCTGATCAATGGCGACATCTACGATGACCGAACCGGGTTCCATCGACTTTACCATCTCCTCCGTCACCAGGCACGGCGCTTTCGCCCCGGGTACAAGCACGGCGCCGATCAACAGGTCGGCCTTTTTTACGGCGGAGGCGATGTTATACGCGGTGCTCATCAAAGTTGTAATTTTTCCGCCGAAGACTTCGTCCAGCTCAATGAGGCGTTTCCTGGAGATATCGAGCACCGTCACCCTGGCGCCCATCCCCGCGGCGGTTTTCGCGGCGTTGATGCCGACGGTTCCGCCGCCGATGATTACCACCTCCGCCGGCGCGACGCCCGGGACGCCGCTCAGGAGAATTCCCTTGCCGCCATTGCTTTTCTGCAAAAGCGTAGCGCCGATCTGGACAGACATCCGGCCCGCGACCTCGCTCATAGGCGTGAGAAGCGGGAGGGCGCCGTCCCCGGTCTGAACAGTCTCGTACCCGATAGCGGTGATGTTTTTTCGCAGCAGAAACTCAGCCTGTTCTCGGTCCGCCGCAAGATGGAGATAGGTGAAGAGGGTTTGCCCCTCGTGAAAGTAGTCGTACTCACACGAAAGAGGCTCCTTGACCTTTAGGATCAAATCGGCCTCATCAAACAGCGCCTTTTTGTCCGTGGACAGGACAGCGCCGGCTTTCACATAGTCTTCATCGGAAAACCCGCTGCCGACGCCGGCACCCGCCTCTATGAGAACCTTATGACCCATCTGTGTGATTTCATACACGCCGTCCGGAACCATAGCCACGCGGTTTTCCTGGTTCTTTACTTCTTTTGGAACTCCGACTACCATTTTGAAATCAATCCTCTCTGCGCTTTTGAATTTTAGTTCTGACACAGTTCATTATATTGTTCAGGGCGCCCTTTCAAAGAGACAACCCTTGAATTCCACGTTAAAAGAATGGTGCTATTATACAACAGTGTCGAAAAAAGTACAAGAGAAAGCGGGGAGAAGAATCAATCTATTTGTGGGCAGAATGCTACTATAGCATAAAAACCCGCGGAGCCTTGCGCTTCTGCGGGTTTTGCTATTCTATCCGAATGATGCCAAAATATACGGATTCCGCTCAGTTGATAATCGCTCCGCCGTTGACGTGCAGCACCTGGCCCGTGATATACGAAGAGTCCTCACACGCGAGGAACACGTAGGCCGGCGCCAGCTCGCAGGGCTGCGCCGCCCTGCCCATTGGCACGGTGGAGCCGAAGGTTTTGACCTCCTGCGCGGAAAAGCTGGACACGATCAGCGGTGTCCAGACCGGGCCGGGCGCGACCGAGTTCACGCGGATCCCCTGTTTCACAAGGGATAAGGCCATCGAGCGGGTAAAGGATACGATGGCCCCTTTGGTGGAGGAATAGTCGATCAGCGTTGGATTCCCCTCAAAG
>WQUU01000034.1 GCA_009781925.1 Bacillota bacterium
TTCTCAATTGCGAAAGATTGGAGAGATATATAAATGTTCATGGATATTTTTGTGAGCTTTATACAAAGCAAAAAAATTACACCCTATAGGGTCGCGAAAGAAACCGGCATATCACAAGGTTTAATGGGGGAGTATTGTCACGGCATGAAAACGCCCACGTGGCAAAATCTGATCAGAATCGCCGACTATCTCGACGTGTCCATCGACTATCTGCTGGGCAGAACGGACATTCCGGAAGTGAACCGATGAGGTCAAGGGCTTGACAAAGGCATTGCATAACTCCTTCAGTCAGCGGACGGCGCGCTGACAGCTCCCTCATAGAGGGAGCCGCTGTGCAACAAAGCTAGTGCACAAAAAAGCGGGGCGGCGCCGTGGCTCCCTCTCAGTGCTGCCCTTGCGCTGAATTGAGGGAGCTGGCAGCGCCGGCCTTGCGCTGACTGAAGGAGTCATCTAAAATGCCCCTGTCAAGCCCTTGACCCTATTTTTTTATAAATTTTGTCGTAAAATCACACAAATAATATAGTTTTTTCTTGTTTTCCTACTTGAAACCTCAGGAGAAATGTTATACAATACAACAATATATTGGTAATCCTGTCCGTCGGTTCCCCAACAACTGGTATTACCCTCACCAAACTCGGAGGAAGCGCTATGAGCAGAGGTAAAAAACGGGCCCTGATCTTTACGTTTCTGTTTCTGGCCGTGGCGGCCGGAGCCTTTGCCGCGTATTGGTTCCTGCTGCGCGGGGGGCCGAGTTCGAACCTGCCGCCCGTGCCGGTCTCCAAAGTCAGCGACATCCTGGGGCTCTCCGGCGGCCTCCAGAACCGCTACGCCGGGCGCGTGGAACCCCAGGACACCCTGAATGTGCAGCTGGATTCGAGCCGCGTATTGGGCGAGGCCTTTGTCGCGGTGGGGGATCCAGTCACCGTGGGACAGGCCCTCTTCTCCTACGACACGGCCCAGCAGAAACTGGATCTGGATCAGATGGATCTGGACATCGCCCGCGCCCAGAGCGGCATGACCCAGCTCCAGGCCAATATTGCCGACTTGCAAAAACTCCTCAAGGCGGCCACCACAGCCGCCGACAAGCTGAACTATACCCTCCAGATCCAGAGCCTCCAGATTCAGCTCAAGCAGGACGATTTTAACCTCCAGCAGAAGCAGAAGGATCGCGTAAAGCTCAGCGACAGCATCGACAATGCCGTCGTCTATTCCACAATGGCCGGTACGGTGCAGTCCATCACCGACCCCGCCTCCGGACAGACAAATCCTGACGGCTCGCAACCCGCCTACATGGTCATCATCGCCGCCGGGGAATTCCGGATCATGGGCCAGATCAACGAGATGAATGTCGCCAGCCTCCCCATCGGCACGGCGGTCACGATCCGCTCCCGGGTGAACAACGACCAGACCTGGATCGGCAAGGTCTCAACCATCGACACGGAGAACCCCGTCACGGGGAACAGCAGCAGCGGCATGATTTACGGCGGCGTCGGCAGTAATACGATGACCACCTCCACCAGCTATAATTTTTACGTCGAGCTGGACAGCTCCGAGGGCCTTCTCCTGGGGCAGCACGTGTACATAGAGCCCGTCACCGACCAGAACAGCACAGGCATCTGGCTCATGGAATATTACATCGTCGGCGACGACGGCACTGCCTACACCGGCAGCGGCAACGCCTATGTCTGGGCCGCGGACAGCCGGGATCACCTGGAGAAGCGGGCGCTCACACTGGGGGCCTATGACGGGGCAAACCAGCGCTATGAGATTCTCTCCGGCCTCGCG
The DNA here is from genome assembly GCA_009781925.1 of Bacillota bacterium. GTDB lineage: Bacteria > Bacillota > Clostridia > Oscillospirales > Oscillospiraceae > WQUU01. Next base: position 1,786 of record WQUU01000034.1, read on the forward strand.
CTGGATGACGAGATCGCCTTCCCCGACCCCGCACTGACCCCGGGCCGCAGCGTCACCCGGGACAGCAACGCCGCCAACACCCTGCCCACTCCCGCAGAGACCCTGCCCGGCGGCGGGGAGGTTTTGCCCGGCGGGGGAGGGGTCAACGTGGGGCCGGGCTATCCGGAGGGCGGCGGCACAGGCTCGGATCTGCCGGCATATACCTCCGCGCCGCAGGTCACCTCCGCCCCGGTGCCGATGCCGATGCCCCCCGCCACCGGCTCCAACATGCGCTGAGGTACATACCATGTTAATTGAGTTATCCGGCGTCTGCAAAGACTATATAGCGGGCACGATCCCTGTGCCCGCTTTGAAAGACGTGTGCCTCCGCGTGGAGGAGGGGGAGTATTTGGCCATCATGGGCCCCTCCGGCAGCGGCAAGAGCACGCTGATGAATATTTTGGGCTGTCTGGACAGCCCCAGCGCCGGCACATACAGCCTGGACGGCAGGGATGTGGGCCGCCTGGACGACAACGCCCTGGCGGCGCTGCGCAACGAAAAGCTGGGCTTCATCTTTCAGAGTTTTAACCTCCTCAGCGAATACGACGCCCTGGACAATGTGGCCCTGCCGTTGCTCTTCGCCGGCGTCCGCCGGGAGAAGCGCCGCGCCAGGGCGCGGGAAGCGCTCACCCGCATGGGGATGGAGGATCGCATCCACTTCCGCCCCGGGCAGCTCTCCGGCGGGCAGCAGCAGCGGGTGGCCGTGGCCCGGGCCATCATCCACAGGCCGCGCCTGCTTTTGGCGGACGAGCCCACCGGCGCGCTGGACACCGCCTCCGGCGACCAGCTCATGGAGATTTTCGACGAGCTGCACGCGGACGGCGTGACCATCATCATGATC
>WQUU01000035.1 GCA_009781925.1 Bacillota bacterium
GCCATAGAGGGGCTCTTAACCCTGGCCGCCCGGGGGGAGAACATCGACGCCCAGAATGTCCGTTACATCCTTAAACTGGTGTCCGAGGGCAGGGAGGGGAAGATCGGCGAGCTGGCGAAGGATGTCATCTGCATCACCGCCAAGGGCAAGCCCGTCAAGGCCAAGACCCTGGGGCAGAAGACCTATGTGGACGCCATCGCCAAGAACACCATCACCCTGGGTATCGGCCCCGCCGGCACCGGCAAGACCTATCTCGCCGTGGCCGCCGCCGTGGCCGCGTTCCGGGAGAAGCAGGTCAACCGCATCATCCTGACCCGCCCCGCCGTGGAGGCCGGGGAGCGCCTGGGCTTTTTGCCCGGAGACTTGCAGAGCAAGGTCGACCCCTACCTGCGACCCCTGTACGACGCCCTCTTCGACATGCTGGGCAGCGAGACTTACTATAAGTACCTGGAGCGGGGCAACATCGAGGTCGCGCCCCTGGCCTACATGCGCGGCAGGACGCTAGACGACAGCTTCATCATCCTGGACGAGGCGCAGAACACCAGCAAGGAGCAGATGAAGATGTTCCTGACCCGCCTGGGCTTCGGCTCCAAGGCCATCATCACCGGGGACGTGACCCAGATCGACCTGCCCACGGACAAGGTCTCCGGTCTCAAGGACGCCGTGCGCGTGCTGGAGGGCATCGACGACATCGCAATCTGCAAGCTCACGGCGGCGGACGTGGTGCGCCACGTGCTGGTGCAGAAGATTATCGACGCCTATGAGAAGCATGAGAAGGCCGCTCAGGCGCCGACCCGCAAGCCCGCTCCGCCCTATAAGGCCCACAATCTGAACGCACACAGACGCACATGAGACACTGTATTTTGATTTCCCGCGAAAAGCGGGGGCTGGGCCTGCCAAACGCGGCAGTCCTGATCAAGCGGGCGGCCTCGGCGGCTCTGGAGGCCGAAGGGGTGGACGCGCCCTGTGAGATCAGCGTCCTCCTGACAGACGGCGACGGTATCCGCGCGCTCAACCGTGAGTTTCGCGGCGTAGACGCGCCCACGGATGTGCTGAGCTTCCCGCAAAACGACTTAACCCCCGGACACTTTGACGTGAACGCCTGTGAGCGTGATCCGGAGACATCCGCGCTTCTCCTGGGGGACATGGCGTTGAACATCCCCCGCTGCATCGCCCAAGGCCGGGAGTACGGCCACGGCGCGGAGCGGGAGGCGCGATACCTAACCGTCCACAGCGTACTGCATCTACTGGGCTATGACCACATGGACGAGGGCGGGGAGAAGCGCCGGATGCGGGCGCGCGAAAAAGAAATTATGCGAAAAATTGAGGAAAACAAATGATAAACAAGACTGCTATGATCGCCCTGGTCGGTCGGCCAAACGTGGGAAAGTCCACGCTGCTCAACCGCATGGTGGGCGAAAAAGTCGCCATTGTAAGCAACAAGCCCCAGACCACCCGCAACCGCATCACCGCCGTTTTGAATCAGGGAGAGACGCAGTTCATCTTTTTGGACACGCCGGGGATGCATCAGGCGCGGACACGGCTGGGCGAATACATGGTTCGAGTCGCGCGGGAGAGTGTCGGAGAGGTGGACGCCGCCGCGCTGCTGGTGGAGCCCGTGGCGAACATCGGGCCCCAGGAGCGGGAGCTTATCGCGCGTCTTCAGGAGACGAAACAGCCCTCGGTGCTGGTCATCAACAAGATCGACACGGTGGAAAAAGTGGCGCTCCTGGAGATCATGGTGCTGTACGCCGCCGCGCATACGTTCGACGCCATCGTCCCCATCTCCGCTCTGGGTGGGGACGGGGTTAGTGAGCTTCTGGGCTGTTTAGACAAATACGCCCAGGAGGGGCCGCAGCTCTTTCCGGACGACATGATCTCCGACCAGCCGGAGAAACAGGTCTGCGCCGAAATCGTGCGGGAGAAACTCCTGCTCTGCCTGGACAAGGAGGTGCCCCACGGCACGGCGGTGGAAGTCACGCGCTTCAGCGAGCGGGACAGCGGCGTGATCGACCTGGACGTGACGATTTACTGTGAGAAGCAGAGCCACAAGGGTATGATTATCGGCAAGAACGGGCAAATGCTCAAAAAAGTCGGAGAGCTGGCGCGGGTGGATATCGAAAAATTCATGGGCGCGAAGGTGTTTTTGCAGACCTGGGTGAAGGTGAAAGAGCACTGGCTGGACAGCGTGGGGCAACTCCGTAATTTTGGGTATACGGAGTAGAGAAACTCCGCATCGCGCTGTTCAGTCCGCCATGCCCTAAAATCTACCGGCCATATCGCCCCGCATTCGTGAGATACTATTACCGCAGAGAATTCATACCATGTATCCACGGAGGAAGACGGAATGAACTCGGACAGCAACAGTTGGCAAGTATTTGAGGAGACCGGCGACCCGCTGGCCTATGTGCTCTATCGCGCGAGACGGCAGATGGAGGCAGGGGAGGAGCTTGGCCCGGAACAGAAGCGAAAACAGAGGGAAGACCGTGAAAAAATTTCAGCAAACCGCTGACTCCGCGCACACAACGCGGAAGTTTACATAATGTCACTCCTGACCACCCGCGCCCTGGTGCTGCGCGAGACGAAATATAAAGAGGCGGACAAGATGCTCACCCTCCTGACTGAGGCGGAGGGCAAGCTCGGCGTCAAGGCCCGGGGCGCC
>WQUU01000036.1 GCA_009781925.1 Bacillota bacterium
ATATGCTATTACGCGAACAAGATTCGGAAGACCATGTAGCCCAAAAAATCGGGAAAAATTGAAATAGAATGTTTGTATTTGAAAATAGCAGTTTCAATTTGCGTTGCATCTTTTTGCATTCTTTATCGTTTGCGATACCATACGGGCTTTTCCGCCCGTGTGGTATTATTTTTTTAGAAAGTCGAAGTAGCACAAAAAAGCGCTAGACACAATAAAAGATTAAAGTATAAGGAGGTAAATAAAATGGGCTTTTGGGGTTTTATAGGCATGATTCTGGGACTTTAATGTTTCTCTCCCATAGAAGAATATGATACAAGAGAGACCGATAATCATGTCGGTCTCTCTTGTATTTTTTTTAAGAATGTGATAAAATTTGTATATAAAGAGAGGAGGCGGCAAAATGAATTACATGGTATGGTTCCGTATGATACAGATGGCGGGAATTTTGCTCGCATCCTTTTATATTTTTTACAAGAGCATCGGGCATGTGACCTCTTCCTCTCGGAAAATCTGTTGCATCCTGTGGGCCCTTCTTTGGGCCGCCCTCTACGGCCTCAAACCGGTATGGCTGCCGCTCTCCCTGGTGCTGCTTATTTACTGTGCGGTCACAATTGCCCTGCTTTGGAAAATCAACGGAATAAAGCTGGAGATGGCGATCTCCGCCTATTTGCTAGCGCTGGGGATCGGCTATGCGCTGTATTACGCGGTCACACTGTTGTCTGCCGTGCCGTTCACCCTGATTTTGGGGCCGGGAAAGACAGGGAACTACGCTTTTACAGCGCCAGATGCATTTAATAATCCTGCCTTTTTTGTACTATATTCCATAATTTTTGTTTTGCAGCTCTTTTTGTCGTGGCTGCTTTTCCGCATCCGGCGCTTTCGGAACGGTTTCTCGTTTTTGTTCCAGCGCTACGCCCTCTGGATCATGCTGGTCGTCACAGGCGTCCTGCTTGTTCTGGTCACGCTGCTGACCAATCCGGGCAACCCCTATTACAACTTTTTCTACGCGGCGGGGATCCTCGTCATCGGCGCCGGCATTATCATCGGCGTCAGGCGGGCGATCACGGCGACTTACCGGCGGAGGATGCTGGAGCAAAATATCACGCTCCTGGAGAAACAGCTGGGGGAAAAGGAGGCGGAGCTCGTACAGCTCCGCGCGCAAAACGAGGTCGTCAGAGTCGCGAACCACAAGATCAACCGGCGGCTGAGTTCCCTGGAGCGCGGCGTCTCCGCCATGGTAATCAAGGCCCAGAGCGTCAGCGGCATGTCCGCCGAGATGGGGGAGGAACTCACGGGCGCGTTGGACGAGATCAGGCAGTTGGCCCAGGAGTATCAGGACGAGGTCGCGCAAGCGGGGGGGCAAAAGCTCTTGCCCTCCACAAAGCTCAAGGCCGTGGACGACCTGTTCGCCTTCTATCAGGCCCGCTGCGCGGCCGATAAAGTCCAGTTTAACCTCCGGGTCAACGGCAGCATCCCCTATTTCGCGGAGTACGTTTTCCCGCAGAACAAGCTGGAAACGATGATCGGCGACCATCTCCAGGACGCGCTGGTCGCGGTGAAGATCGGGGACAACCCCTCCCCCAGCATTTTGGTGGTGCTGGGCCTGGCGGGAGATTGCTACGAATTCTCGGTGTACGACAACGGCATTGAATTTGCGGTTGATACGCTCCTCCGGCTCGGCAAGGAACAGGTCACAACCCACGCCGACATGGGCGGCAGCGGCATCGGCTTCATGACGACCTTCGCCTCCGTGGATGAGTACGGCGCCAGCCTGATCATTGAGGAGCGGCGGCCGGATCCCGCCGACTACAGCAAAGCCATCACCGTCCGCTTTGACAAGAAGGGGCAGTACATCGTCAAAACCTACCGCCCGGAGCAGTTCCCGCCCACGGGCAACCACCCCCAGGTGATCGGGGAAACTGAGAAAAACGCGGACTGAGCGGCGTGCGGTGGCTGCGCTCCAAATAGGGGGCGCATTTTTTTTGTACCTTTTGTGGGGAGCGGGCCGTCGAGGGCGACGGCCCCTACAAGGCCCCTACAAGGTATGTGCCTCTTGACTTTTTCTGAATTCCGTGTATAATGGCGATTGATATTTTTATAACAAGGAGGCGTATCGATATGCGCCAAACCGCAGAAGCGCGAACCGACCCGCAGACCGCGCATCTCTATGAAAAGCTCGGCAATGTCATCGATCTCTACCGGGGCCGGGAGGGCAGCCTGATCCAGGTTCTGCATCTGGCGCAGGAGATTTTCGGCTATCTGCCCCTGGAGGTGCAGGAGTACGTCTCCCGCGAGATGGACATCCCCCTGACCGATGTGACCGGCGTCGTATCCTTCTACTCCTTCTTCTCCGAAAAACCCCGGGGAGAGCACAGCATCCGCGTCTGCCTTGGCACCGCCTGCTACGTGCGCGGCGGCAAGAAGATCGTGGAGTTTTTGCGCGAACGGCTGGGCTGCGAGCTGGGAGATACCACCGAGGACGGCAAATTCACCTTTGAGGTCGCTCGCTGCATCGGCGCCTGCGGCCTGGCCCCGGCGATGATGATTGACGATACGGTCTATAAGCAGGTGAACATCAACAAGCTCGAAAAAATTCTCTCTGAATATTAAATATTAAAAGGGCGCTGGTGAAGCATATGGATACGAAAAAAATTGACA
>WQUU01000037.1 GCA_009781925.1 Bacillota bacterium
CAAGTCCATTAGTCTCCACCACCTAGCGCACCACCAAAATCCCCAGAAATCTTTGAGATTTCAGGGGATTTTGACATTTAATATTTTTTGAAAAAATACATATAAATTTTCGCTCAAATATCGTATCTGGTTTAAGTAGCAGGCCCTGGCGTGGATCGACAGAGCCTCCAAGCGGTTGTAAAATAATAAAAATTATTGTTATTATAACTCTTATTATTACTTTTTATATTGCTTAACCTTTTTTGTATTTTAAAAAATTTTGTTCTAAATCAACTTCCGTTCAACGGCGGTGCGAATGATGTCAGCCACATTTTTGGCGTGCAGCTTTGTATAAATATTTTGAATGTTCATATTTATTGTGCGAAGAGACAACTTCCTTTTGGCGGCGATTTCCGTGCGCGAGAACCCGGCGTACAGATCGTGCAACACCTCTGTCTCCCGAGCGGACAGGGGTACCCAGTCGTTTGCACCGGCGTCTTTTTCATAATCCGCGACCACCATCGCCTGATAGCGCGCATAAAGGGACGCCTTTTTGTTGATCGTCTGCAGCCATGCTTTCGGAATGCCGCAGTTTAAATCGCGTATGGCGGCGGCGGTCAGGGTACGCATGTCTTTTCCAAGTTCAATAAAAGGCATAGCAATCTCAATAGGCGACGACAGTTCATATGCTTGTTCGAGCGCGGCGCAGGCTCTCGCCTTGTCCCGCATCTGATAGCTGGCACAGGCCTCTATGGCCAGCATCTCTATCCGGCCGTACAGAATTGACTCCCGCTGCTTCATCTCATCAATATAGGCCAGCAGAGGCGTGAAATTTTTTGTCATATAGTGATAGCGCGCTTTCATCTGATTCCCAAAATTCTCCGGGAAAAACGCGTGGTAGTAAGGTGAGAACTTTTCTTTCAGCCAGCCCGGAATCATCTCCGGCAGCCGCAGGATATAATAGTAATAGCCAAGAGCGATATCATAAGTGATAAACCGCTGTGAATAATCTTTTTCGTCCAGCAGCGCCTCCATCTCTTCCAGCGCCTGTTCGGCCTGTTCACGCTTTCCCTGCGAAAGGGCGCTGCGCATACGGTAAAACAGCGCCCGGTGCACCGTCTCAAATTGCCTGACCTTCCGGCCTTTTTCTGCAGCGCTGAGGAACCGCGGCTTCGCGTCATCCACTTTTCCCTGATAGAATTTCAGTTCACCCATCGCCAAATCGTCCAAGCCGATCAAAATACCGTTCAGGCATCTGTTCACATAGGTGGCCATACGGACTGAGGCGTTCAGGTATTCTTTTCCCGCTTCCGGTTTGCCGGAGCTGAGTCCGATGGCCCATGGGCCTGGGCTGTTGGCCAACCACTTTCCCGGGGTGATCGGCACGTCGGCCAGGTACTCATCCATCTTGGCAAAATAGATATCAAAATCATAGCGTTCGTCTATGGTACTCATAAAAATCCGCATCAGGCCCTGAAAGTAATAAATCAAGCCCAATGTGTGTTTTTGTATGATGCTCTCCTCGGGCAGCGCGAGAAACTTGTCCTCAAAATATTTGGATAAGGAGGCAAACTCATCTCCTCGGTTTAGGGCAATGACGGTGCGCAGATACATGACGGCCAAAAAGTCCACCTGTAAAAACATTTCATCCGGAACGCGCCGGAAAACTTCTGTCATATGTTGGGCAAGGTCATACGGCAGAAAGAAAGGAATATCGAACAGCATAGACACGATCGCGTCATAATTTCCGACCTTTTCATAATAATCCAGCGCATCTACGATGTAATCCTTTTCTTCACACCATTTCGCCGCCGCCTGATAGGTTCCGCGCTTTTCATCCTCCGAGAGAATGTCTTGTTTCGTGTGCAGAAAATCAAGAAACAAATGATGAATCAGGTAGGCGTTCATGTAGGTGTCATAGCGGATATAGGCGCTCTGCCGCCGGAATTCGCCCAGAAGTCTTTTATCTCCGGCCACCAGAATCTCGATCAATTCCGCCGGGAGATGCTCGATCAATGAGAGACAGGCCAAAAAGTGTTTCAGCGGCTCGGAGATCGCGCTCCACACTACCTCCTCCATCAACTGGAACACATTCGGTTTTATGGCGTTTCTGGTATAGCCGGAATAACCGGGCGATTTTTTCAGGGAACGCGTAACGAAGTTTGCCAAGAAGGGCCAGCCGCTGATGTCCCGATAAATTTCCCGAAAAACCTGGGGCCCCACAGACAGATCCTGCTGGCTTAGATAGCGGGTCAGTTCGTTTTCGGTGAAACTTAAATCCTCCTCTTGAATGCTGTATATTGCGTCCCTGATCTGCATGTCCGTGAGATTGATTTGCGGATTTTCACGACTGATGAGGATAACGGAGCGATTGGCCTGCGCGTTTTGTATAAAATCCTCAATAAAGCCGAGGACAGCGGGATTTTTGATCAGATGCAAATCATCCAGAACGGCCAGAAATTTTGGATACTCTGACGTAATCCGGTCACGAATACTAAAATATCGATTCGTCTTATCCAGAGTATCTGGAAAACCAAGATTTTTTAATTCGTTGGCCGATGTCTCGCTTGCCTTCGCGATCATGTCGACAAAGCTCTCCCAAAAACGGGAGGGTACGTTGTCATGTTCCGAGAGCTGCATCCACATTGTTGGGATTTTACTTTTTTTTGTAAAATCAGAGACCGCGCGCGTCTTACCATAGCCGGCGCCGGCGCACACGATCACCAGTGGCTTCTCTATCGCGGCTTCCAACAGCGCATTGATACGCGGCCGGAACAGGTACTCAGTGCTGTCTGTCGGCGGGCGGAAATTTGTTTGTCTGTTCAGACTAGTTGTCGCCATTGAAATACCTCCATACTGCCCAAGTCCCCGTCCTTCCTGGATACTTTTGGGTTTTCAATGTATTATACTACCTTAAAAACTATTTTGCAACAGAGAAGACGTGGTTTTGCGAAAAGAATTTCCATAATTTGGTTCATTATATGGGGGCCTCATAAAGATATACTTGTTATTAGATTATATAATCCTGACGTGCTCCGGCTTCCCGGATGGACAATAAAACAACCGCCGAAACTGGTATCGTCGGCGGGGCATTTCAGTACAAAATATATGTTTTTCAGTGTCGCCCTCTCTTAATGATCGGTCGGCACTCCGTTTTAAAAAGGGCTCTGCGCCCGCCCTCCCCCGATCAACGGGCGCAGGCGCAGAGCAAATAAGGAGATAAATCAAGAACAACTACGTATTTCGCAGCATCCCCGTGTGTGTCAAATTCCTTTGGCACACACGGCGGCGCTCCGCCGGAACCAAACGAAACGGCTCTTCTTGGGTCAGTCTTCCACGATATCCGCGACAGGGATGTTCAGGTGCTCTTCCAGAGCCCTCTGCGCTTTCAAATACACCTGTCTGGTGGGGCAGACGGCCACGCAGTTGTGGCTGCAGAGTTTGTCCTCCTCCATGCATCGGTTGATGAACATGGTGGGCTCCATGGCCTTGATGACAGCCCAGAGAGTTAATTCTCTGGGGTCTCTCGCGAGATAGTAGCCGCCCACCGCGCCCTTTATGGACGCGATAATTTTGTGCTCTCGCAGGGTGACTATGATGTTGATCAAGTACTTGGGCGGAATCCCCATTTTCTCCGCGATATCTACAGAGCACATGGAGTTTCCGTTTGCGGCGAGGCAAACCACGGCGCTAATCGCGTAGTCGGTGGCGGTTTTTAATTGCATTTCTCTGTCCCTTTCTAAATTTCTCTTTTCAATTTTTTCTCATGAAAGAGCTTTTGCTTACAATTCACTGCATATAATAGCTAACTTCTTTAATATTATAATAAAGGATTGTCCTTTCGCATACTACGTAACAAATAAAAAAAATATCTTTCGCAAAAATACGCAATAAAAACACCCTGCCATGCTGAAACATCGTTGAGAAGCTGGCGCAAGCCGTTCTTCATGCGCGGGCGCTGTTCCCGGACAGCAGTCTCGCGGATATGTCACGCTCGACGATTTGAACGACCGTGCGTTGGCAAAGAACGATCCCAAATTATTTTTTCAAATTCATAAGCCGCCGATTCTGATTGACGAGGTACAGTACGCGCCGGAGCTATTTCCGTACATCAAAATCCACGTCGATCAAAAAAACAGCCCCGGAGACTTTTGGCTCACGGGGTCGCAGGTGTTTCAGCTCATGCGCGGCGTCCAGGAATCTCTCACAGGGCGCGTCTGTCTGCTGAATATGTCGTCCATGTCGCAGGCGGAAATTTGCGGTTACGCGACCAAGCCGTTTCAATTGGACATTGGCAAGCTCACGGCAAGAGCCAAAGAAGTCCGGTCAGTCGATACCCAGGAGCTCTATCGGCGTATCTTTCGTGGTGGGATGCCCGCTCTGGCGAGCGGCCAGTATTCAGACCGCCGTTCTGTTTACAGCAGTTATATTGGCACGTATCTTGACCGCGACGTGAAAGGACTTTCCGGGACAATCGACTCGCTGAAATTTATAGACTTCGTCACGGCCACCGCCGCGCTGACCGGGCAAGATGAGCGGCGCTATTTTGGAGAATTTCGCCGTGGCCGAGATTCTGAAAAGCTATCGCAACTGCGGCATAGAGCCCGCGATCTATTACTATCGCGACAGAGATACAAAAGAAATCGACGTGATTTTGGAGAGTGACGGGGAACTGCACCCCATTGAGATCAAGAAGACAGCCACGCCCGCATCACAACTCACGCGCGTGTTCAAGGTAATTGAAAAATCTCCGCTGATGCGCGGAACCGGGGCTGTGCTGTGTACGACGGATAAGCTGTCGGCCTTTGACAGCGGCAATTTGATTGTACCGATTTCGCTGGTGTAGTCTAAAGCTTAAACGCGGCTCGCCTCAGAGCGCTACAAAGCCCTCAACAGCGCGGTTGGGCGTGTAAAACAGTTTTTTTCTTCTAACGCGGAACTCACTCGTCAAACACGACTGCGACTTTGCCGCAGTTGCCGCCGTCCATCAGCGCGTAGGCCTTGTCCGCCTCGTCCAGTGAAAAGCGGTGGGTCACGAGGTCTTCGGGGTGGATGCCCCAGCGATCCAGCTTGTTCACCAACTCTTCCATACGCCAAGTGCTGGTCACCCAGGAGCCGTAGATGGTCTTCTGGTCGTGGATGATGTCCGGGCTGGGGTTGAACTCCACCGTGCCGCCCTCGCCCACGAAGGCGATCTTGCCCCATTTCGCCGTAGCGCGGATGGCCGTCTGACGGGCCAGGGTGTTGCCGGAGCAGTCCACCGCGCGCTCTACGCCGCGTCCGTTTGTCAGGCGGCGGACTTCGCTTAAAACGTCGTCGTTCGGTCCGAACACATAGTCGGCCAGACCCTTCTCCCGAGCCAGATTGCAGCGGTACGCGCTGACATCGGAGCCGAACAGCTTTTCGGCGCCCATGGCGCGGGCCAGCATCAGCACCGCCAGGCCCACCGGGCCGAGACCGGTCACCAATACCGCGTCGGTACCGGAAACGCCGATCTTGAGCAGACCCTCATAGACCGTGCCGAAGCCGCAGGCCACCTGCGCCCCATCCACATAGCTCAGGGAATCCGGGAGCGGGATCAGATCCCGCTCCTCCGCGAGCATGTAGGGGGCCATGCCGCCGTCCCGCTGCCAGCCGTAGGCGGCGCGGTGCGCACTGGTACAGGAGATCTGATAACCCTGGCGGCAGTCCATGCAGACACCGCAGCCGGAGATGTGATAGACCACCACCCGGTCGCCCTGTTTGAAGCGTTTGAGGCCGGGGCCGCACTTGACGATCTGGCCGGACGGCTCATGTCCGGCGATTTTGTCCTGATAGCCCTCCGGGCCCTTGCCGGTGTGCTCCCGGTAGATCGCCCGGATGTCGCTGCCGCAGATGGTGGAGGCTTTGGTCTTCAGCAGAACCTGGCCGTATCCGGGCTCTGGGATCGGGACGTCTTTGAATACGACGCTGCTGTCTCCTGGCAAGTAGGCGGCTTTCATTGTTTGCATGACGAAACTCCTCTCTGATGATTTCCTTAGTATCACCGAAACGCGTTAGGCGATCACACCTTTTTGAATGATCACATTGGCATAGACGGATTTCTCGCCGGTCTGAACAATACAATAGGCCTTTTTGGCCTGCTCATAGAATTCAAACCGCTCATAAAAGCCAAATTTGTCTGCCGCGCCCTCCTCATGCCGCGCCGCGACCTCCTTGTAGGTCTCCCAGATGGGGATGGGGAGCTCCGCGTCGCAGTCCATTTTTTGCATCAGCCTGAGCGGGAATTCCACATAGGCGTCTGTGGGGATCACAGTCAAAATGGCGTCCAGCAGTTCGGGTACGCCGTGTCCGTCGGCGCGCAGGTACAACGCGTGCCCAACCCGGGCGACGCCCGCGCCGGGGAAGTTGCCGTCGCCTATGACGACGGTGTCGCCATGGCCCATTTCGTCCAGCGCCTTCAGAAGTTCGGGAGACAAGATGCCCGGTATATTTTTTAACATAGCGGATTTCCTTTCCGTAAAAATTGATGCATGACAGTTTATTCGCCCCCCTCTCCGGGGGGCGAATAAACTGTGGATCGAAATGCGCTTCGTTATGGTTTACTCGTAGAGCAGCGCCGCGATGTCCGGGTCATCCATGTTCAAGTGGGTATAGAATTTGCAGCCCGTGTCCACGATCGCCGGAACCGTCTCGCCGTTGATGGCCTTGACGGCCAGTTCCACCGCGTGATACCCGATCATGTACGGATCCTGCGTGACCGCGCCGTAGAACCACTGGTTGCGGACGGCGTTGAGCAGAGTGGCGCCGGAGTCAAAGCCCACAACAATCATGTCCTTATAGCGCCCGGTTGCGCGGTCAAGGTCGGAGCCGTCCGTGGTGGCGGCGAGCATACCGTCCACGGAGCCGGAGTTTGTGCAGAACACCGCGATCGGCTTTCTCTGGATCACGGCTTGGGCCGCAGTCTGGCAGTCGGTGACACTGGTGGAGGCGGCAATAGACACGAGGATCTCGACCGCGACGTCGCCGGAGGCGGCCTTGTTCCATTTGTCGTGTCCTGTCACTGCGACCTGGCCCGACTTGACAGCGTCGCAGAGCTCAAACATCTTGTTCACGTAGCCAGTGGTGCGCCCGGTGATGGAGGCGGAGGTGGCGTCCTGGCTGATGACGCTGATCACCACGGGATTTGCGGGGGTGGCGGCCGCGACGGCGGCGGCGATCTCTGGGATGGCCATCATGGTATCCGCCGCGAGGGCTCCGGCGGCCTCGTTATCGGTCGAGGCGGTGGAGACAATGGAGCCCGCGGGGGCGTTGGGCACGCCGGAGTCGAAGCCGATTACGGGTATCCCCTTTTCCATACAGGCGGTGAGCTGCTCGGTGACGGACTCCGTGTCGAGAGCGGCCAGGCAGAGGGCCGCCGGATTCTTCGCCAGCGCCGCATTGAGCATGTCGACCTGGATGTTGATGTCGGACTCGGAGGGAGGCCCGTCGAAAGAGATGTCTACACTGTAATCCGCGGCGGCGGCCTGCGCGCCGGCGAGTACGGTCTGCCAGAATTTGTGCTGAAAGCCCTTTGATATCATCGCGATGTAGGGCTTGCCGGCGGGCGCCGCGGTCGTGGTGGCGGGCGGCGCGGTCGTAGTGGCGGGCGCCGTGGTGGCAGGAGCTGTGGTGGCGGGGGCCGTGGTAGTTGGGGTTCCGGCGCAGCCGGCAAGGGCAAGAATCAGAGAAAGCGCAAGGAGCAGTGCAAGGACTTTTTTCGTTTT